>CAYGNU010000032.1:0-17260 GCA_964351175.1 uncultured Roseivirgaceae bacterium
CCTTCGGTCTTAAATTTATTATTAAAAACTGTCAACCTATTTTAGGACGACTCATTGATTGTAATAATTATTTCAAGCTCGCGATAAGGTCTTCATTTCTTTTAACGTAACCAAAATCGCCATTAGGGCTTGCTTTTGCCATTTCTAAAGACTTCATAGCAGTTTCTTTAGCTCCTTTTTTGTCACCCATTTTAGCTTGAATCTGAGCTTTTGTGTGAACATTCCAGAATTGCTTACCGTTCTCGCCAACAGCAAGGTACATGTCCATCCACTTCAATGCCTGATTAAGATCTTTACCAGCAGCTAAGTAATAGTTTGCAGCAGCTACATAGTTACCTGGATTTACTTTGGTATTAGCCTCGATAGATGCCATTACTTGAGAATCAAAATCCACACTAATAGGCACTTTAACAGATGTGTTTGCCCAAGTTAGCTCAATAGCGGCTTTTGAGCCATCATCGCTAAGATCGGAAATATTATAAGTTAATGCCTCTACATTGCTAGCGAGTGTTGTAGGCTTAACTTTAGCTAAAGCTACTTCTTTAGACTTATCATAACCACCAACATTTCCTCCTAAGGAGATATCAGAATATAATGAAACACTCCACTCATCTTTTCCAGGCGTAGCGAAGATCAAATATTCGCCAGCTTTTACTGCAGTTCCTGCGAAAGTAATATCAGTGCTGATGATCAATTTAGAACCTGCATTTGCACCCGCTCTCCATAGTTGTCCATAAGGCTGAAGAAAATCACTTCCCTCACCAAAAATCTGGCGACCCTTAACTTTTGGTCTTGAGTATTCGATAGTTACGTCAGTTAATCCTACTTTACTGTAAACAGATCCAGCAGGACTTGGTTGCGGTGTCTGTATTTGTGCGTTGATGCTTAGTGCCATCACGGCTGCTAATGCTGTTAGTAATATTTTTCTCATTTGGTATAAGTTTAAGTTTGTTACATTTTGAGTACGCAAATTATATAATTTTGGTTAGAACATGAGTGAAAAGAAACTTGATAATTCTTATTTTCTCGCAAATGATGTAGCTGCATTAGCCAAAGATCTAATAGGTAAAGAACTGCATGTTAAGACTGATGTGAGTTATAAGTCTGGAATTATTGTAGAAACAGAAGCCTATTCTTATTTAGAGCGTGGCTGTCATGCTTATAATAATAAGCGTACGGCTAGAACAGAGCCGCTATTTCATGATGGAGGTATTGCCTATGTGTATTTGTGTTATGGCATTCATCACTTATTTAATATTGTTACTAATAAAAAGGATAAGGCAGAAGCGGTTCTTATTAGGGCATTGCAGCCCAATATTGGTTTTGATGCCACACTACTCAAGCCGTCATCAAGAATAACTTCTGGTCCAGGTAAACTCACTAAAGAGCTGGGAGTAAATATGGATCACAATAAAATAAACTTGACTGGAGATACTATTTGGTTGACCGACACTGTTTATAATTCTATTGAGATTGAATCTTCTAAAAGAATTGGGATTGATTATGCAGGAGAAGATGCAAATCTTTTATGGAGGTTTACGACTAAAAATAGTCCATGGGTTAGTAAGAAGTTTTAAGCTTCGTACATTTATTATATATTACTAACTGAACTTCTATATTTGTAACGCTATGAATAAGATTCTTTGTCCAGTAGATTTTTCAAGTGCCTCACTAAATGCTATAGAGTTTGCGCTAGAGATTGCTAAAAAATTCCATTCGCGATTAACTTTTCTACACATTTTTACAGAAGAAGATTTTAACAAGGCACTAGGGCAGGAAGCTAAAGGAAAAACATTTAAGGAACTATTGGCCCTAGCTAATGCTAAGCTTAAACTACTTGTCAATTCTATAGAAGAAGAAACTGATAATCAGATCAAATGCGATTTTCTTATTGAAATGGGCGATTTGATGGATAAGATTAAGGAAGTGGCTTATGACGAAAATTATGACCTGATCGTTATGGGTACAACAGGAGTCAGTAGGGTACAAGGTATTTTCTTTGGTAGTAATACTGAGGATGCTATTGAAGAAGTTAAAAAACCAATTCTATGTGTTCCTAATACCGCTAATTTTAGTCAGTTCAAAAAGATAGTCTATGCTTCTGATTTCCTAAAAGAAGATAAAATGGCTATTCAGGAAGTTATTTCTTTTGCCACAATGTTTGATGCCCGAATATATGTGCTGCACATCAATCTTAGCGATTCACAAAAGGCATATAACGAGTTCGTTGAGGAGTTAAAGAGCTTTATACAATATAATAAAATCACTTTTATTAATAAAAATTACAAAGATGATGTTGGTGATGGCATCAATGAATTTTTGCAGCAAGAAAATGCTGACCTATTAGTTGCCTTCAAAAGAAAACGGAATATCGTAGAAAGCATATTCAGCAAGAGTATTACTCAAACATTGTCCTTTACAACAGACAAGCCATTATTAGTTCTAAAATTATCGTAAACCATTCTTTTTAAATGTTTAGAAAGTCACTGACAGCACTTGTCTTATTTTTGGTAGTTAGCTCTTTATATTCTCAGTCGATAGATCCTTTTGATAAAATTAATAGCATTTATGATGAGCAGAACCCTGTTTTGTCGCCTGATGGAAGAACTATGTATTTTACCAGAAGCGGACATCCTGAGAATGTTGGTGGCACCATAGATTTAGGTGATATCTGGTATAGTAATTTGATGCCCAATGGTATATGGTCTGAGCCAATTAATGCCAAAAGATTGAATAATAAAGGGTGGAATGGTGTACTAGGGTTTGTAGGAGGTAGTGATGTCATTTATCTATTCAATCATTATTCAGCTGACAATAGTCTAATTAAAACGCAAGGCATTGCCAGGTCTACTAAGACCACTTCAGGATGGTCAATTCCAGAAAATATTAATGTTCCTTATTATAAAAATACTTCTGAATATCATGGAGGTACTATTACAGATGACGCTGCTATAATGGTAGTATCACTTGAAAGCTATGGCACTGTGGGAGGAGAAGACCTATATGTATGCATCAATAAAGGAAATGGTCAATGGACAGAGCCTAAGAATCTTGGACAAACCATCAATACAAAGTATCAGGAATTTTCACCCTTCCTTTTATCAGATAATAAAACTTTGTACTTCTCTTCCAATGGCCATAACTACAAAGGTGGTACTGATATTTTTTATTCAGAAAGACTTGATGATACATGGATCAACTGGAGCACTCCATCTCCTTTGGCAGAACTAAATACAGAAGGAAAGGAACTAGGACTAAAATTGTACGGCAATACCTATTTCTATACATCTACCTTAAATAGTGATGGATATGGTGATCTTAAAATTTTTATTGATCCAGAATCAAATAAGCCAACACCAATAGACACTACGGTTGTTATCGAAAACAACGGTGTGTCTATAGCGGAGAATCAACCCGTATTTGATGATAAGCTGATTACCCTTTATGGAAATACAACTAATAAAAAGGATGGTAAAGCGGTGCTAGCTAAGATATCTCTAAAAACCACTGACGATATTTTAATTAACACTGTAAAATCTGAGAAAGGTAGTTACGCTTTGAAGATTGATGCGATTGGTGATTACCTACTGCGTGTTGAAGCCCCAGGGTATCTTAGTCATCAAGAAGTGCTTGAACTAAAGTCGAATGAAATCAATGCTTTTGAAATGAATTTTGCTTTAGATCCAATTGAAGTAGGAACAAAAGTAAACTTGAAAGATGTGTTATTTCAGCAGTCCAAAGCTGAGTTTTTAGAGACATCCTATCCTGAGCTTAATCTTGTGGCTGAGTTTATGAAAGAGAATCCCAAAGTTAAGATCAGACTTGAAGGTCATACGGATAACAGAGGTATTGCAAAATACAATGTCAAACTCTCTAAGGACAGGGTAGAAGCAGTTAAGAAGTATTTGGTGAGAAAGGGAATTTCAGCAAAACGTATTTCCGGTAAAGGCTATGGAGGAAGTCGCCCAATTGCTGACAATAATGACCCAGCAAAGAGGATTTTAAACAGACGTGTTGAATTTACAATAGTGAAGAACTAGAACAAGTAACACACGTAAGGTTTTAGTTCATATTCGACTTAATTTCTAAGTTATTTCATTTAACTTACTTGAGTAAAGTAATTTTAGATGGAAGCAAGCATAAGAGAGACCAAATCAGCAAAAATTAAGATTGACATATTAAAAGCCACACTGAATCTGGTGGGTAAAAAATCTTTTAAAGATCTCTATGTCGATGAAATTTGCGAAAAAGTGAATGTTTCTAAAGTGACCTTCTTTAAGTACTTTCCACAAAAGGAAGACATTTTACTTTATTATATACGGGTTTGGTGTCTTGATAGAGCAGTAGAATTAGAGAAAAAAAATAAGGAAGGCCTTGATGGGGTTCATTTTTTGTTTGATAAAATGGCCATCTCATATGATAGAAATCCAGGCCTAATCTTAAGTTTGATCAGTTATCTTACATCACTACAACGGCCACCCTCACCATTTCCTCTAAAAACTGTAGAGCGTGAAATTTTGCACCCTTCAATGGTTGAAGAAAAAGTAGAGATTTTGTCACTTCAACAAATGATGGAGAAATTTCTATTGGAAGCAGTATTTAAAAGTCAGATTACGACAAGAAGCGATACTAAAGAGTTGGCCATGGTATTTATGACTTTGATGTATGGGTCAATTGTAATGGCGCATCTTCGTCAGGTTTCACCTATCAATGTGCTATTTAAAGCCAATATCAATAACCTGCTTAAGGGGCTAACTAGCTAAGCATAAAGAAGTCTTTACCTTCTTTATATCCATTTTCATTCAAATAAGTTTCAATACTTTTTTTTCCTATTCTATCTCTTACAAAGGAAATGATTAATGGATGCTTATGCTTATCTAATTCGCTAAAGTGTATTACAGAGCCATCAAGACTTGTTGTTTTTACATCAATTTGTCCTTGTACTTTTAGATCGTAGCTATAGAGCAGATGAATCCACTTATTTATTTGTCTACCTGTTCCCCAAATCCAAAGATTGTCAGTAGGTATTTGGTGTTTTATAAAATGCTTGGCCAGATACTTTATCTTAAGCTTGTAGAACTTTTCTAAATCATAATTACTGTGTGTTCTAGAAAGGCGAGTCTCAGAATCATGCCAGTAGAGTAGTACCTGATCAATCTTTTCAAATATCATCCCATTATGCATCCAGCGGAGCCATAGTTCCAAGTCCTCTGGTAATTCATCTTCATTATAACCTCCATATTTATAAATCAATGATTTTCTGAACATCACAGAAGGATGTGCAATAGGGGACTCTACAAAACGCTTTCTTGAAATGTAGTCATGACTGATCAGCTGATTTATTTCATCAACATAAAGAGCATAACCGGTATTTGTTTCTCTATCACCTCGATATTTAACCAATGAAGACACCACACCAATATCAGTATGCTGTTTTAGATAATTGAATTGCATTTCGAGTCTGGAAGAATCACAAGTGTCATCGGCATCCATTCTGCAGATGATATCTGATTTTGACAGTTTGATACCAAAATTTAAAGCTCTAGCTATTCCTCTATTACTTGTTCTATAATAATTAACTCTTTGATCGTTAAGCGTTTGAATTAATAAAGCTGTATTATCAGTAGAACCGTCATCAATAATAAGCAATTCCCAATCAGTAAGGGTTTGAGCAAGGATGCTCTCAATGGCTTTTTTGATTGTTTTTTCACCATTGAAAACCGGCAGAATAATAGAAACTAACGGTTTCAATTTTCGGCTTTAAATATTTTCTTGATGAACTTAAAGAATTGTTTTCTCTCTGACTTATCTGAAGCCAGTGCTTTCACTGATTTCAAATATGTTTTCACTGACAGTTTTTCAGTGGCTTCATCAGGTGTGATAGATTTTACTTTCGTGGTTTGACTTAATTGTTCTCTTTCTAGTCTTGATTTTTCTATCTTCTCCTGATCATAGTTAGGATCCAACTCATCGGCTTTAGCAAAACTAGCTTTTGATTTCTCTGCGTATCCAAGTTTTTCCTCAACTAGACCTTTATTATTATGGGCTATGGCATCATCTGGATCAAGAGAAATGCAACGCTCATAATCTTCAATGGCTCCTTTTAAATCACCCATCCTTTCTTTTATATATGCTCTGCTAGAATAACGAAAAGGCTTATTGGGTTCAATTTCTGCAGCTTTGTTCAGGTCGACCAATGCGAGATCATTCTGCTTGTTGAGATGAAAGGCAACAGCACGTTCACTTAGAAAGAAACCGTTGGTTGGTTCGGTCTCTATCAAAAAATTAAAATCCAAGATAGATGTCGATAACTCGCCCAGCTTAAAATATGCCTTAGCACGATCATATCTAAACTTTAGATTAGAAGCGTCTAGTTCAATTGCTTTTGAAAATAGGGGTATTGCCTCTTTGAATTTTTTGTTTTGGCAGAGATTTGTGGCTTCATCAAAATAATCCTGTGCTGTCTTGTTCATTCGTTGTCTCTTCTATATCATCAACAGAATCAGATGTGGTGGTGTTTAAAGAATCTGATTTTATCTTCATCTTTTTAGGAGGTTTAACTTTTGCAGGCTTCACTTCTGCAGATTTCTTCAAAATCTTGACCTTTACATATTTCACCTTTTTCTTTCTTCTGTCTTTTTTTGGATTATAGGAGGTATTCCTGTTAATAGGCTTAACATGCTTTACAGTGATGTATTTTGAATTGTTACATCCCTGTAGCAGCGAAAAAGTGAAGAATATGGTTATTATAAAAAGTCTCAAAGCTTATGAACGTAAAGAAGATATATTTATTCGAGAAAATGAAAATATTGCTCAATACTTGTCGCTTTAAGAAATCATCAATCAATTTTCTGAAGGAGGAGTTATCATAATATGTGCTCTATGAGTTCCAGGATCCATTATCCATGGTCCTCCAGGTACTAGCGGCCGAATAGGCAACCCTGTAGATTCAGGAGTAGCAAATGGAATATAAACGACATAACGTAGGCTGGCACCTACAACTTCACCTGTAGTTGAATCATATTTCCCTTCAGCTCCTGAGAGAACGTGTAATGTGGTTGGGTTTTCGGGCATTTTAAGCTTACCTTCTTTAACTTCTTTTGCTCTGATATCAAATATTTCTTGTCGTTCCTTTCCTTCATCTTTTAGTGCTCTACCTCTTGCCATAAAGGGTTCCAAATCTTTATGGTAGCATGACGAATTGAACCCTTCTTTATTAGGGTCATCCGCCAAACATATTAATTCATTAGTACCTTGTCTTATTATTACAATTTTACCATCCTCATCAAAACCCATCACAGTGGCTTCAGCTCTTTTTTCTTCAGGTGCTGCCGCTACTGCACCTGCTATCTGCTCTTCTTTATTTGGAATCTGAGCCTCGCAGCTCATTGTTATTATTGAGAATAGAATAAGTGATAGATTTAAATTCTTCATACTTGCTGGTTTTAGTGATTTAATATACTAAAATCCATTGATAATCTAGTTAATTGTTAACATTGATACTCATTTAATGGCTATCCACAAGTGCTGTGATATTATTGGTCATAAATAATCAGCGATTTAAACCTTATAATTATTCATCGAATTAAAGTGGATTTGATTAAAACTTAAATAATGTTCAAAACATTAATAAATTGGAGTAAGTGTCCTATCATGAACGTTATAATAATTATTATAAATATTCTATTTAATATTGAATTATATTTCATTTATTCGCTATTTCTTTTTTCTTATCGAATTGAAGGACTTGTTAAATGAAATAAAGAAATAATTGTACATATAACCAATTATTTGTCATTTTAGTAATCATGTTAAAACAGAGCCATTTTCTTTTTTGTCTCTTCCTTATCATAACTCCCTTAACAAGGAGTTCTTGTTTTTCTCAAAGTGTGACATTTAAAACTGTATTTGTAGACTCTACAGGTTTGCTATTGGATAGTATTGAAAATCTATATTTTTCAAAATCAGGGGATTATTTCTTTTTAAATAGACGTGCACATTATTATTCAATGAATGGTAGTAAGTACTATTTACCAACCCAATCAAGCCATAGCTCAATGTCAATGTATTCTCCATCGGGTCAAGGAGTATTTTATTATTATGACATAGATTCCTTTTACTACAAGAATATAAGTTCAACTCAATTTTATAGAGATGGTGTTGGAAGAATTGATGATGTTATAACAAACTTTAAGCATGGAGGTATAGGTATTACTTCAAGGAAAGGGGATTCTTTGTATTATTTCTTAAATGGTGAATTGAAGTCTAAAAACCACGTTAATGAAATTTCAGGGTCAGATGATTGGGTGAATTTTAGTGATAATGGAAATCATATCCATTTTCAGAAGAAGAGAGGATTAAACTATTTGTACTTAAATGATAGCCTTCTGGATACCAATAACGAGTCATTCATAGAAATTAAGACGAATAACAATAGAGACTTTTTTTATGGCAAAGGTAAGCGTGGAATTCCGAATACTAGATTTGACTACATGTTTTTTCCAGTAAATAATGGGATAGAGTTTGATAGTGTAAGAACAATATGGGACCTATATTTAACAAATAGTGGTGGTTATTTTTGTTCAGGGGCTAATCCAACTTATATTTTAATAAATGGTATCAAGTATAATTATCCAGTTCCTGAAAGCATTTTAATTCCAAGCTCTGATACTTATTTCTTTTATGATGACCTAGAGACTAAAGATATAGTAAATCATTCCAGCAAGGATTCAGTCCTTTTCAATTTCAAGAAGGTAATTTACCCGTCAATTAATAGTAAAGGTGATTGGGCATTCTTCACTAAAGGATTTTTAAAGACGTCTGTATATTTTAATGGAGAAAGGATATTAAAACGACTTAAAGGAAAACCAGTTCATATAACGCCTACAGGTTCGTACTATTCAATTAAAAACAAAAAGGATAAAATGATTTTGTTCTCTATGAATAAGAATGTACTTGAAAATAAAGGCAGAGCTAATATTTATGACCAAAATCAATTTTATGAAAAGTATTTGTCTGATGGAAATGATAATGACTCATTTAAGAATACTTCTTTCAATTACGTAGAATCAGGTAACTCTGGATTCATATTTTGGCAGGGTAATATGATTGAAACTAGAAGAATTATGCCAATAACTCTAGGTTATCAATATCCAGAAGTGGGAGAGTTGTTTGCAGGAGCTTTAAAGGATTTCGGCTATTTTGTAATACAATATATGGGAAGCAAAGAATCAAGAATTATTGTCAATAATTTGGTTTTTGATTTGGAGGATGAAATTGATGAAATTCTAGAAGATTCGATTCACTTTGATGAATTGGAACTAGTGGTCTATGGTCGGAGTGATAATCGAATAATACAGTATAATATTAAACTCTAAATAAAAAGAAGTTAGATTGATTGGTTACGCCAATTCTTGTTCTCTTATATTCTTGAATTGGTTATCTTCTTCCTCATACCAGCTCGAATTAAATCTTCTTACAACATGCTCATTGCCTCCTAACACTCTGTTAAAATGATTTGTATCTAAAAAATTTTTTTATCCTTGAACAAATAATATTTCCTTACAGTCTAGTGACTTTATTATAATTATTAGGTTATTACATGTACTCATCATCTTAGAAGAATATTATGATTCAAGGAAAAATCAACACAACAATAAAAGTAAAATGGTTTTGGCTTATTATACTATTTCTTTTTTCATGCATTTCACAAAAGGATGATGTTAGTAACAACGAGAATGAACCTCATAAATTTGTTCGTAATCATATTTCAGAATTTAAACCGAAAGTATTTTTTGAACGACTTGCATCAAAGCCTCAAAAGTTCCAAATAAGGTTAAAGAGTGATACTACCATTGTAGGAGAGAATGGTGTAAGGATTACTATCCCTACAAGTTCTTTTGTTGATAAGGATGGTAATATAGTAACACAAGATATAACACTCGAAATAATAGAAGCAAGTTCTATTGAGGATTATATAAGAAATGACTTACAGACCATTTCTAATGGAAAACTATTAGAATCAGCAGGTATGATTTATATAGATGCAAAAGTAAATAATGAGTCAATTTTTTTAGAGGAAAATTCTATTCTTCAGATTGAAATGCCGACCACTATTTATGCCAATAACTATACAATTTTTAATGGTGAGCATGACGAGATCGGAAATATTAATTGGGTAGAAGCAGATGAATTATACGATTTTCTAATACCTCTTCCAATGTCCGAATTTCACTATAAATTTTATAAGAAATATTCATTCCCAACTAAATATAGTAGTATCAGATGGATGGATTCTACCATACTAAATGATCCAAAATATGAAAATACCTTCATCGCTACTTTAGATTTTGAAAGTAGATTTGATGCTATGGATATGGACTATGATTGGTGGGAAGAATACGAAGATGGCTTTGATCATGATCGTGCATATGGCAAAGTATATAATATTAATTGTCCTTTATTAGATATTTATCTTCAAAACCTAGATAAGCCATTATGGTATTCTGACTCTATTGCATATCAGGTATATCGGGAGAAAGATGTTAAAGATTCCATTGACTTATTTACCAATCATGGTTGGGATGAGAATTCACTCTTTATAAATGGATCAAATGATTTCAAATTGTTTTATAATATAAAACAAACCAATGTCCGTAAATACGATCCAAAGGGAGTTGATTTGTCTGAACCCAATGCATTAAAAAAATTGATTGAAGCTGGATATAGCAGAAAAGAAGCAAAAGAACAATTATACATTCATGGTGAAAGAGAAAGAATAATTATTCAAAGAGCAAATAGAAGAAGGGAATCGGAACTAACTGATATGGTTGATGAGACAATCGCCACTGGCTTTAAGAAAGCGTTTAATGTTACAAGTCTTGGATGGATAAATGTTGACCAATTTTATGATGATACTCGCTCTAAAGAGGTTCAGTTGTTTACTAATATAACTTCTGACTCATTAGAATATTCAGATGTAACTTTAATATTACCTAGTAGAAATATCGCTATTAATGGAATTCAACTAGATAAACACAAATTCACCTTTACTCAAAATATGAAGGAATATAGTAAACTTCCCGTTGGTGAAGAGGCAATTATCGTAGCGATTTCGATCAAAAATGAAGTGCCCTATTTAGCAATAGAAAAATTCGTAATAAAAGAAAAACAGTCTATAAACTTAGAGGTAATAGAAACTACTTGGGTAGGTATAGATGATAAACTTTCTGGAATGAATTAATAACTTCAATTCAAAAGGCTTTTTAGAAATTTTACGACCTTCAATTTAACCTAACGATCCTTAAAAATTAATAACGATCTAATAATTTTATTATAGTTCCTTCCCACGATATTTAGATTTTATGTTATGTCTTGAATTTATTCACTTAACAATGGTAGGAATGCAACAAGTTCTGTTAAATGATTAAATATGTACAATGCCTAATTGTAATTTCATAAGATTTGAGTTGTATGAATCCTTATGTTAATTCTTTATGCTAAAACATAAAAAACCCCTTCAAATATTAATCTGAAGGGGTTTTTAAACTTAAGAGCGGTCTGGACGGGACTCGAACCCGCGACCTCCTGCGTGACAGGCAGGCATTCTAACCAACTGAACTACCAGACCCTTTCGTTTAAGGTGGTGCAAATGTATAGTTGTGGTTTTTTATTTGCAATAGTTACCCCTAAAATATTTTATATTTTTTTCAACAGGTCAAATACACGTCCTTTACTTATCATTAATCAATATAAGTTATAATTTTGTACCTTAACTAAACGGATATGCTATTGGATTTTGAAAAGCCTATTGCAGATTTAGAGGCTAAACTAGAAGACATGAAAAAACTTGCTATTGATAGCGATTTAGATGTCAAAGAAGCTGTAAAATCATTAGAGACTAAGATTAAGAACCTGAAAAAGGATACATTCAATAACCTCACAAGATGGCAAAGGGTGCAACTTTCAAGACATCCTGAGAGACCTTATACCCTTGACTACATATATGAGATACTTGACGATTTCGTTGAGTTACATGGTGATAGAAATGTAGCTGATGATAAGGCTATGGTTGGTGGCTTTGGAACTATTGACAAACAAACCTTCATGGTTATTGGCCAGCAAAAAGGTAGAAATACCAAGCAGCGCCAAATACGTAACTTTGGAATGGCTAACCCAGAAGGGTACAGGAAAGCTTTGAGGTTAATGAAGCTTGCAGAGAAGTTTAACAAGCCAATAATAACATTTATAGATACTCCTGGAGCATTTCCTGGCCTTGAGGCTGAAGAGCGTGGTCAAGGTGAGGCGATAGCTAGAAATCTTAAAGAGATGTTTATGCTTAAGGTGCCTGTTATTTGTATTATTATAGGTGAGGGAGCATCAGGTGGAGCCTTAGGTATAGCTATAGGAGATAGGGTAGTGATGTTGGAGAATACTTGGTATTCGGTAATCTCCCCAGAATCATGTTCATCCATTTTATGGAGAAGTTGGGATTATAAAGAACAGGCTGCAGAGGCTTTAAAGTTAACAGCAACAGATATGCTGGAATTCAAAGTAATCGATGGCATTATAAAAGAGCCTTTGGGCGGTGCCCATACTGACCTGAAATTCATGGTCAAAGAGATTAAGAAATATATTACAACTACATATGCTGAATTAGCTAAAATGACACCTGAACAGCGTATTAGCGAGAGAATTGATAAATTCTGCGCCATGGGAGAGTACAAGGAATAAAAAATAAAGATTTGCTAAATTAGAGCCACAGAATATTCTGTGGCTTTTTTAATGCTTAAAAAATGAAGAAAATAAACTGGCTAGATCATTTTATAAATCTGATAGTAGTAATTGTAGGTATTACCATTGCTTATAGTTTAAATAATTATAATGAGGCAAAGAAATCTAAAGAACTACAAGATGTTTATATAGAATCTATGATAGCAGATATAGATAAGGATATATCAGAGCTTGACTCTTTGGTGATAAGTGACCAGCAAGATTCAGTTTTATTTAGTAGAATCATGGTGTCTAACAAACAGCCTTTGTCAAAAGACTCTACCAATATTGCCGTAGCTAGTTTGGCAAGATTGAACTCATTTTATAGCAGAAATATTACTTATGAGTCAGTGAAATCTTCTGGAAAGTTTGAATTATTAAGTTTAAAGCTGAGAATTGATATCATAGAGTTTTATCATAAGGCCTATGAGCAAATAGAAGAAATAGAGTCTTATTACAAGATGAGTTTTGACAATCAAATTATCCCATTTTTGATTGAGGATGCTTTTTCAGGCAACGATGGATTGAATATTTCTAAACTAAACTCAGATAAGTTTAGAACTATTCTAGGTGTGCATTTTTCGTATTTATCTCAAAAGATTGCTGCCTACAAGGAAGGCAAGAGGTTAGCTCTTAAGTTAAAAGAAGAACTTGAGTTAAATAAATGATATGAAATTACATGTAATTAATACTGGTTTTTTCAAGTTAGATGGTGGAGCCATGTTTGGTGTAGTGCCTAAAACCCTTTGGCAAAAGAGTAATATTCCAGATGAAAATAACCTTTGTACTTGGGCAATGCGTTGCATGCTTATTGAGGATGGTGATAAACTCATTTTGATTGATAATGGTATTGGTAATAAACAAAGTGAGAAATTTTTTAGTCACTACTATTTACATGGTGATTATTCTTTGGATACTTCAATGAAAGCCAAGGGGTTCAAAAATGATGATGTTACTGATATGTTTCTAACCCATCTTCATTTTGATCATTGTGGTGGGGGTGTTGTGTATAATAATGATAAACTGGAACTGGCCTTTAAAAATGCTCAATATTGGTCTAATAAAGACCATTGGCAGTGGGCCACTGTGCCAAACCCCAGAGAAAAGGCCTCTTTTCTTTCTGAAAATATTCTGCCTATGCAGGAGAGTGGTCATCTAAACTTTGTTCCGCTAGATGGAGCATCTCCTTTTTCGCAGTTTGATATAGCTACTTTTGATGGACACACTGACAAACAAATGTTGCCTAAAATTAAGTACAAGGATAAAACCATTGTATTTATGGCCGACCTGTTGCCATCAACAGCTCATATTCCACTCCCTTATGTAATGGCTTATGATACTAGACCCTTAATAACTATGACTGAAAAAGAACTGTTTTTAAAGGAAGCTGCGGATAATGGGTACATCCTTTTTCTTGAGCATGATCCCATAAACGAATGTTGCACTGTTAAACATACAGAAAAAGGGGTCAGACTGGATCGAACATTCCCACTTTCTGAAATACTCTAATGACTGATAAAACCATTGGCTTGACGTTATCAGGAGGTGGGGCTAGAGGTATTGCCCACTTAGGAGTGATAAAGGCCTTTGAAGAACATGGCGTTTCATTTGATATTATGTCTGGAGCGAGTGCTGGAGCCATGTTAGGGGCGCTTTATAGTTATGGTTATTCTGTTAATGAAATACTAAAAATCATCCTTGACCTAAAGGCATTTAAGTTTATCTCTCCGGCCATGAGTACCAAGGGGCTTTTGAAGATGGATGTGATAAGAAAATTTTTGGAGTCCTACTTACCAGAAAATTCATTTAACAAATTGAAGATTCCCTTATCCATAGCTACAACTCATATCAGAACAGGAACAACTAAATATTTTGAAGAGGGGGACTTGATAGGTATAATTTGCGCCTCATCATGTATACCAGTTTTATTCCAACCCGTTACTCTGGAAGGAGATTTGTATATTGATGGTGGTGTTTTGAATAATTTACCAACAGAAATAATAAGAGATCGATGTGACATACTTATTGGAAGTCACTCAAACCCTATAGATAGGAATTTTGAAGTAAAGAATGCCAGATTTGTGCTGGAGAGAGCATTGATGTTATCCATAACTAGAAATGCTTCTGAGAGCGCTAAACTGTGTGATATATTTATTGAGCCTGAAGGATTAGAACCTTTTAAAGTAATGGACTTAAATAAGGCCAAAGAGATATTTGGATTAGGTTATAAGGCCACTATTAAATTAATTAATGAACAAAAATTGATTGAAAAGATAGGAATATGACATTTAAAGAGCAGATCCTTCAAGGAATACCAGATGAGTTACCACCAGTAAAGCAATATGACTCCAATGTTAATCATGCACCGAAACGCTCGGATATACTATCAGATGATGAAAAGATATTGGCACTAAGAAATGCTCTGAGATATTTTGACGCTAAACATCATGAAATTCTAATTCCTGAATTCAGAGAAGAGCTTGAAAAATATGGTCGGATCTATATGTACAGGTTCAGACCAGATTATGACATGTACGCTCGACCATTGGAAGAATATCCTTATGCTTCTAAGCAAGCTGGAGCTATAATGTTAATGATTCAAAATAACCTTGATCCTGCAGTAGCACAACATCCGCATGAATTGATCACTTATGGTGGCAATGGCGCAGTATTTCAAAACTGGGCTCAGTACCTACTTACCATGCAGTATTTGGCTACGATGTCAGACGACCAAACATTACATATGTATTCTGGTCACCCTATGGGCTTGTTTCCTTCATCAAAAGACGCACCCAGAGTAATAGTAACAAATGGCATGATGATACCAAATTATTCATCTCAAGATGATTGGAATAAGTTTAATGCCATGGGCGTTACGCAATATGGGCAAATGACTGCAGGTTCTTATATGTACATAGGGCCTCAAGGGATTGTCCATGGCACCACCATCACTGTACTTAATGGAGGCCGAAAAATCTCTAAAAACGGGGAGGGCATAGAGGGTAAACTGTTTGTTTCTTCAGGATTAGGAGGCATGAGTGGAGCACAGCCTAAGGCAGGCAATATCGCAGGTTGTGTGACTGTGGTAGCAGAAATTAACCCAAAAGCAACTCATACACGCCATTCTCAGGGATGGGTTGATGAGGTGATAGAAGATTTAGATGAATTGGTGATAAGAGTAAAAGAAGCTAAAGCAAACAAAGAAGTAGTTTCTATTGCCTATCAAGGAAATATCGTTGATGTATGGGAAAAATTTGATGAGGAAGATGTTTACATAGACCTTGGTTCTGATCAGACATCATTACATAATCCATGGGCAGGAGGTTATTATCCTGTTGATATTTCATTCGAGGCGTCAAATAAGATGATGGCTGAGAATCCTGAGGAGTTTAAAAAGCAGGTTAAATCTACCTTAAGACGCCATGCAGCCGCAGTAAATAAGCATACTGATAAAGGAACTTACTTTTTTGATTATGGTAATGCCTTTTTGTTGGAAGCCTCCAGAGCAGGAGCAGATATTATGGCTGACAACAATATTGATTTCAGATATCCGTCATATGTGCAGGATATAATGGGGCCAATGTGCTTTGATTATGGTTTTGGCCCGTTTAGATGGGTCTGTACTTCTGGTGAAAGTGAAGATTTGGACAAAACTGATGATATAGCTGCTAGCGTTTTAGAAGAATTGCAAAGGAAATCGCCAATTGAAATACAGCAGCAAATGGCTGATAATATCAAGTGGATTAGAGCTGCGAAAGAAAATAAATTAGTAGTTGGCTCCCAAGCCAGAATACTTTATGCAGATGCTGAAGGAAGAATTGAAATAGCAAAAGCATTTAATAAAGCAATTGCCGATGGAAAAGTGGGGCCGATAGTGTTAGGGCGAGATCATCATGATGTTTCAGGAACTGACAGTCCGTACAGAGAAACTTCTAATATTTATGACGGCTCTAAGTTTACCGCTGACATGGCCATACATAATGTTATTGGTGATTCTTATAGGGGAGCCACCTGGGTTTCCATTCACAATGGAGGTGGAGTAGGCTGGGGCGAAGTAATAAATGGCGGCTTTGGAATGTTACTTGATGGAACTGACGAAGCAACGGCCAAATTGGAGAATATGCTATTTTATGATGTTAACAATGGTATCGCCAGAAGAAGTTGGGCACGTAATGAAGAAGCAATTTTTGCTATTAAAAGAGCGATGCAGGTTAATCATAAATTGAAAGTGACCCTGCCAAACAGTGTCAACGATGATTTATTGAATTAGCATATCATTATTTTGCTTGTAAGGTTTATTGCAACATAGCATAAGTTACTCTTATTAAATGAGTTGTCTTTTTTTAACTTCGTGTAAACTTTAAAACAATTTACATGAAAAAAATAACACTATTATTATTGTTGATGGTTGGGACAGTCGCTTCTTATGCACAGTCCGTTGTTGGTGGTGGATTAGCCTATGGTACCGAGATTGAGGAACCAGGTATAT
>CAYGNU010000033.1:0-2866 GCA_964351175.1 uncultured Roseivirgaceae bacterium
AAATCCTCCCCCCAGCCAAACAAATACTACCGTAACAACATAATTTAATGTTTAAATTATAATAAAATATTCCAAAGTTATATTAATCATTACTTAATGATGATAGACGTATTTATTGCTGGAGCCCAAAAAGCAGGAACCACTTCATTATTGAATTATTTAGGGGAACACTCAAAAATTGATATTCATCCTCAAAAGGAAATGACCTATTTCTATTCTCTTGATGAATTTAAACTAGGTGAAAGTCATATTACTAATAACTATAAGATTAATAGTAACCCTGAAAACATATCTCTTGCCAAACACGCAGCCATGTCTCGTTCGAACGAAGCTTTAACGCGTCTGAGGGAGCATAATTCTAATTGTAAGATTATCTTTTGTACAAGAGATCCGATTAAAAGAGCATTTTCTAGTTATCTAATGGAGAAGAGATCTGGTAGCATTGAAGAATCATTTGATGAGGTAATTGATAAAGCTTTTAAATTAGAGAAAAAACACTGGTACTTTAATGTATTGGTTGAATTGGGCTGCTATGACGAACACATAAAAAGAATATTGAAACATTTCCCTAAAAATCAGCTTATGATCATTCGATTAGAGGATTTACATCTTAACGTTAAGGGTACAGTTAACACTATTATTGAATGGATTGGTCTGGAGGCATTAGAAACGGGTTTAAATAATTCCAAAATTTATAATACGAAAAATGAGGTTTCAATTAGCTCAATTCAAAAATTTTCAAAGATGTTTCCAAGGTTGAAAAGTATGTTGTTTAAAAGATTCGGATATCAAAAGACAGTAGATTTTGCAAAATGGCTATCTAATTTATTGGAGAAACCTATCAAGCAGGAGAAACTCGAAGATTATCCTGAAGCAGTAAAAATGTTGACTGAGTTTTATGGTCGTAGGTCGGGTTGTTTTTAGCCAAATCGGGTATCAATTAAATACTTTAAAATTAAATAAATGAAAGTACATACCGAATGCTTAGTTTGTTCAAGCAGACAGTTAAAGCAACTTAATGGCTATTATGATAAACATCAGCTTGTTAAGTGCAGAAAATGTGACTTTGTATTTATGGAACGCATACCAAGTGCAGCAGAGCTCAAAGATCACTATAGCTCCTACTCATATAGTTCAGAAGGATATTTATCTCCAATTACTGTTAAAAGCTACAATCTGCTGCTGGATGAGTTTGAAAAAAGAAGAGGCACAAACCGAATATTAGACGTTGGATGTGGCCGTGGGTGGTTTCTAGTTGAAGCAAAGAAAAGAGGCTGGGAGGTATTTGGGACAGAATATTCGCAAAAGGCAATCGAACATTGTGAAAAGGCTAACATCAAAGTACTTCAAGGTGAGCTCTCCTCATCTTTTTTTGAGGAAAATTCGTTTGATGTGATTACTTCGTTTGAAGTAATTGAGCATATTTATAATCCGAACAAAGAATTGGACATAATTAGTAAGTTGCTGCGCAAAGGAGGCTTATTTTATTGCACAACTCCTAACTTCAATAGTTTAATGCGATTTTATTTGAAAGAAAACTATAATGTGATTGGCTATCCAGAACATTTGAGCTATTATACAAAATCAACACTTAACAGATTAGTAAAAAACAACAGGCTGAAACCTCTTAAATTTGGCAGTACAGGTATTAGTATTACACGAATTAAAACATCATCAAAAAAATCTTCTGAAAAATTAATATCTCATCATTCTTCTGATGAGATATTGAGACGCAATATTGAAAATAAATGGTACCTACAATTTGTAAAATATTTGGTTAACAGGATACTCACTTTTACGAATACAGGGATGACACTAAAGGGTTATTACGTTAAGGTCTAAAGTATGCGTCCAAAAACTTATGTTTTAAAATTTGAGTGGCGTTTGGCTATCTAGGTTATTGAAAATAGAATGATACCTCCAATTAAGAAGAAAGTACAGGAATATATTGACTTGATTAGAGGCATTGGAATTAAAGGTTCATTTATTCAAAACTTTGCCATTACATTTTCTGGAACGGCATTGACGATTGTTGGCCAGCTAATTTTTACGCCTATAGTAACACGAATCTATGGCCCGGAAGCATATGGTGTATTCGGATTATTCAATGCTATAGTAATGAACATAGGCATGTTGGCTACATTAATGTATGAACAAGCTTTGTTAATTCCTAAAAAGGAAGATGATTTTAAATCTCTACTTCAGCTAACATTATGGTTAGCCACAATCTCATCATTGGTAGTGTTGATTGTAACCATGTTATTTGGTGACCAAATATTTCATCTTATTGGGGCAGAATCTATAAATGAGTGGAAATATCTTCTGGCCCCTTCAATTCTTATTTTATGCTTCAATCAGGTAATAGGGCTCTGGGCTGCTCGCTTGAAAGAATTTAAAAAGAGTGTTCCAATAAATACGGGAGCTAATTTTTTAATCAGATTTTTCAATGTTTTTTATGGGATGGCTACAAAAGGGGCAGCTTTTGGGCTTATTTTCGGTGAAATCTTTGGAAAACTCTCTGGTTTGATAATTAGAATATACGTTATACTCAGAAATAGGCTGAACTATATTTTTAAACTACAATCTGCAGAAGTACTAATTTCAATAGCAAAAGAATATAAAAACTACCCCAAGTACATATTACCAGCGAGTTGGATTAATTTACTCTCGTTTCAAGTCCCAATATTTTTAATAGCTAAATTCTTCGATGTTAATACATTAGGGTATTACGCTATTGCAAATAGCTTACTCGGTCTTCCTTTGAGACTTTTTGGTTATTCATTATCACCTGTTTTGATGCAGAAGGCAGTAGAAGTAGGTTCGTGAGATTCTGAAAAAATACTAAAGTTCTGACCAGCGCTGTCGT
>CAYGNU010000033.1:2876-17114 GCA_964351175.1 uncultured Roseivirgaceae bacterium
TTAAAAAATATCTGCACAGAACTTTATTCCAAGTTATTCAACTTGGGAGTGGTCCCGTTCGCTTGTTTAATTGTATTTGGGGAAGAAATATTTTCTTTTTTTTTAGGGCACCAATGGAAAATGGCAGGACTTTTTGCATCGTATCTAGGACTGTACTATGTATTTAGATTGGTTAATACACCACTAAGTTCCATTTTCAAAATATTAGGTAGAGAAAAGACTACATTTTATTTTAGTATTCTTTCCCTTCTCGCAAGTTTGATAAGTATGTCAATTGGTATTTTTATTTACCAATCGGCAGAGATAACAATTTTAATGTTTAGCATTGGAAATTTAATTGTATATGTAATGGGGAATCATTTGGCATTAAAACTTGTAGGCGCTGAAGCACTGAAAATTGGAGTCTACTCTTTATTAAGACTTGCATTGGTTTTTTTGGCCTTTTACGGCATAAAAAGTTTAATAGAAATGATCTGAGATATTACTAAACTATGCCAAACTCAAAGAAAGTACTTATTTTAAATTATACGGGAGATAGAGTTAATTGGGGCTGTTGCGCAACAAGCGATGGGTTAAAAGAATTACTCAGTCCAAAATCCAACAACATTGAAATAGACGTAATCCCTTTACTGGATCAAGATCAGTATGATGAAATACTCGATGTGCTTTATGGTGCATTTTCAAGGCGAGCCATGTCCAGTAATACTATTAAGACCAATGCTAAAAATCGGCTGTTAAAGCTGGCGATCAAAAGGTTCGGAAATGAAAGTATAAATAAAATTGAGCAAGCTGATATTATTATATTTCAAGCCGAGGGAACTATGACGGGCCAGTCATTTTATGCAGGAGCAAGGCTACTTCTATTACCTTTTATAGCCAAGCAAGTTTTTACGAAACCTGTGATTTCTATTAATCAGACTGTATTTAGTGCCAATCCTGATTTTACTCCCTTAATTAAAAATGTATATGAGGGCTTTGATGCAATAATACTAAGAGAAGCTTCCTCTTTTCAGTTCGCAAAAGAAATGGGCTTAGATAATTGTGTATTGATTCCAGATGCAGCATTTCTGACAGATATTACTAATATTGATTTACCTGATCAGGTGAAAAACCTCAATTATTTTACAGTAACAGGTGCTGCTAAAATTAATACTCAACCGATAGAGAGGTATTGTCATTTAGTTTTTGATATCTCAGCAAAATTTAAACTTGTCCCAGTATTTTTACTTTCAACGCCAGCAGATGAGCTAATAATTAAAGAATTTAGGAAGTTATATCCAGACCAGAAGGTGATTCAGTTTGGAAAGGATATGTCTTATCGTCAGGTGACAAAAATAATGTCGAAGGCTAATTTTTTGATTGGTGGGCGTTACCACATGTGTTGCTTATCAGCTGTATCGGGTACGCCTTATTTGGCATTTAATTCAAATACATTCAAAAACAATGGGTTGAATGCTCTACTAGGTTACAATGTAAAGGTATTTGATTTTGTTACTGAAAATGATGAAATACTCGATTGGGTGAACAGCTTATTAAGCAATAAGGAATTTTATGATAATAATATTACCACTGGTTTAAGAGCCGCACATAATTCATTAGATGTTGCAAAAAGAGCAATCTCAGAAATATTTAATCTTGATGTGGTAACAAAAAAAGACATCAACAAAATATTTGAAAAAACAGAATTCTCATTGTTAAGGCCGGAACAGCTTAACATTCAAATCACTGATGATCAATGGAAATTCTTTTATAATATCAATAAACAAAGTATTGAGACTACGAACAAGTTAGTATTATTAGCTAAGAAATTCCCATTTATGTTTTTTTTAGTAAAGTATGTAAAATACTTTATCAAAGAACTTATTTATAGACATTCGAACAAAACTTAAAATCATTGAGTACCTCCAAAGAAATTTCTGCAGTATTGAATGATTTGGAAAGCAAATTTCAGGTGTACAAATGGAAATGTAATGACTTGGATATTTGGCCAATATTACGAATATCATTGATGTTCGAAAATATAAATGACAAGGCTCATCATTTAGAAATTAAAGAGCCTCGTTTTAAATACATCTTTTCTAATCTGGTATTACTCCTTATTAGTTTTATCAATTATTGGTTTTTAAAATTAAAGAATCCTAGGCACTTTTTTGTCAATTTTGAGGCTCATTTGTTTAAATTTGGAAGTAAATCTGTCAATAGGTTTTATGAAAAAATCATAATCGACTTAGATTTATCCAAATCGGCATTCAGTTTTGATTACGTTAAGTCTTCAAATAGAAATAATTTCTACTTCTCAAGCCTTTTCAATACCATACACGTCCCGTTGCTGCTGAAAGTTCTTTCTTTCTTTAAAAGGAAGAAAGAAGATTGTGCTATTGAATTGCCTGACTACGATCAGCTAATCGAATATATTCGTGACAATAACCCTGAGTTTAAAATAGGCGCTTTGTCACTTCAAAGAGTATCTACTATTTGTAAAAATGTGACTTTACATGTTGACTTTTGGGAGCTCATTTTGAAGAAGGTTAGCCCGAAAGTAATTTTCACAGTATGTTACTATATACCGCAAAACTTTGGATTAATTTTCGCAGCTAACCGTAATTTGATTCCAATAGCTGAAATACAACATGGCAATCAGAGTGGCTATCCACCCTACTCGTTCAGGAACCTTCCTCGGAATGGATTAAACACACTTCCCAAATACTTTGTAAACTGGGACAAAAATTCATTTAACCAATTGGCAAGTGAGTTAAATAAAACTAATATACACTCAGCGCTAGAAATTGGGAACCCTTGGATTGCATTATGGGGAGATGAGTCATGGGTTCGGAAAAAATTTCAAAATTTTAACAATCGGTTTGATCAAAGTTCTAAACCAATGATACTTTATTCTTTGGTACCTGAGGCAGAAATATTGCCTGATTTTATCAAGAGAACAATAAAAGAAACTCGACATCAGTATGGTTGGTGTGTTAGAATGCATCCAAGACAAGTAAATAGCCTCGGTAGAATTAGGCAAATATTCGATTCTAATGACCTTAATGACGTTATTATTGATAATGGAAGTGCATTACCTTTACTTCTCAAAAATTGCGATTTACATATCACTTCATGGTCTAGTATTGTGCTGGAAGCCGGCCTATATGGTCTAGTAAGTATAGTATTTACTGAAGAAGGTGCTCAAAGGTATGGAGGTTTTGAGAATGTTAAGGTGTATGATGCCACTAGTCTGGATAGAAGTTTAAATGACTTGATCATTTCCTCCATGAATAAAGAGAAATATAATTCGAGGCCCATTCCAATCTTGAATTTGGAAAAAATTAAAGATATTGTATAAAAACCGTTTAATGCCATGATTAAAAAGTGGATTAAAAAATTACTTTCATTTGCCAAAAAAATTCTTGAAGCCCAAAATATTGTCGAGGGCAAATTGAAGCCTGGAGAGGGAACCTCAATCAAAGGAAGTAATATTTTAGGAGAACTAAGCACTGGGGAGAATTGCCTGTTGTTCAAAGTAAATGTTTCAGCTAATACTGTAATCGGTAAAAACACAACGCTTTGGGGGCCTAATATTAACCTCAATGGAGATATAACCATAGGCTCATTTTGCAGCATTGCCAGTAATGTTTCTTTTTTTGAAAAGGGTCATGACTACAAAAAAATAACAACCTATTACGTGTTTAAAAACTTATTCAAAGAACCAAAAAATGAAACCATTTCAAAAGGAGCTATTAAAATAGGTAATGATGTTTGGATAGGTTCAGGAGCAACAATTCTTTCAGGGATTGATGTTGGTCATGGTGCCGTAATTGCAGCAAATTCTTTAGTTAATTCTGATGTTCCCCCTTATGCCATTGTAGGGGGTATGCCAGCAAAAGTGTTAAAGAGAAGATTTGAAAATGACGTTATTGAAAAATTGTTGGAAGTTAAGTGGTGGGATTGGGATATTGATGAAATTCAAAAGCATAAAGAGCTGTTTTCAGGCCAATTGACAATTGATAATTTGAATAGCATTATTTAATGGGTTTACTGAGTAATAAAATAATATTGATTATTTCCACCGAGCCATGGTCTCACATTTTCGTATCCAAACATCATTATGCCATTCAGCTAGCAGCTAGAGATAATAAAGTGTATTTTCTAAATCCACCTAATAAGAAATATAGACACATAACGCTGATAAGTACAGAATATCAAAATGTATTTGAATTAAATTATAATGGGTTTATCAAAGGGATACGCTTCTTGCCAAGGTTTCTCCAACAAAAAATAATATATAACAAGCTCAAGAAAATTGAAAAGGTATTCCGGTCTCAGGTTGATATTGTCTGGTCGTTTGATAATTCTGTATTTTTTGATTTTAAAGCTTTTCCGAGCCGAATTTTTACAATCAATCATATTGTTGATCTTAATCAGGACTTTGAATTTGAAAGAGCATCTTCTACGGCATCAATTTGTATTGGCAATACCAGACAAATAGTCGATAAGCTGACAAAAAATAATAGTAATACATATTTTATTAATCATGGGTTTAATAAAGTTGATTTAGGAGAACAAGTAACTTTGCCAGGCGAAAATAAAGTTAAAGCGATGTATGCTGGCAACTTAGATATACCATATTTGGACTGGGAGACATTAGGTAAAATATTTAGTGAGCACCCTAATATTGATTTTATTCTGGCAGGTAATATGCGCAAAACCAAAAGTCAATTAGAATTTTCAAACGTGTATCATATAGGAGTACTTCCTTCCAACGCATTGCCTGCCTACTATGCCACATCTGACTTGTTAATATTGTGCTATAAGGCCAAAGAGCACTCTGATCAACTTGCTAACCCTCATAAAATGATGGAATATTTGGGTTCAGGTAAGCCAATCGTTGCCAGCTACACTGAGGAGTATATAAAATTAGCTCAAGATGGTTTGATAGCTATGGCTAATATTGATGGTGACTTGAATGAAATGTTTAGCCATGTATTTAAGAATATTAAGAATTGGAGCACGGAAAAACTTAAAAGTAAGAGACAATCCTTTGCTCTAGATAATACTTATGAAAAGCAATTGGACAGAATTGAAATGCTAATTTCTTCGGCAATAAATAGAAGTAAATATGGATGATAATCATCATCTTGTATCGATTATAATGGCTGTTTATAATGGTGAAGAATTTATTTTCGAAGCTATTCAATCAGTTTTAGGACAGTCCTACAGTTGTTGGGAACTGCTTATTGTAAATGATGGGTCAACAGATAAAACGGAGGACATCATTCTTTCTTTCACAGATGATAGAATACGGTACTTTAAACAGGAGAATAGAGGAGTAAGTGCAGCTCGTAATGTAGCTTTGAGTAATATTAGCGGACACTATTTTTGTTTTTTAGATGCCGATGATATTTTTCCTGAAAACAGCCTTTTATGTAGGCTAGAAGCTTTTTCAAGAAATGAGAATATAGATTTTGTAGATGGGAAAGTGGAGGTTTTTGATACGAAAACCAAAATTGTTAAAAGAATATATAGTCCGAATTTTCAAGGCAACCCTTTTTATGAGCTTATATCGCTTTCTGGTAATTGTTTTTTTGGCGTCACATGGATGTTTAAAAATAAAGGCTTACACTATAGTTTTAATGAAAATATGACCCACAGTGAAGATCTTCTATTTTATATTAAATATGGCCAGGAGGGGATTTATGACTATACTAATGCTCTAACTTACAAATGCCGAACCGGCAACAATTCGGCCATGATGAATTTGAGTAAACTCGAAGATGCATACTTCAATTTATATTATATTCTAAAGGATAACTACGAAATAAATAATGATTTTAAGACTAAAATTAAGTCTATTATGTTTAAATCATATTTGAGTAAGTTCAATATAATAAAAGCCTTAAAGGTGATATTTCGCTAATAATTATTTGTCAAGCTGAAGAATGAAATTGAATTAATTGATAATGCAGACCATATTTGTTTTTGCCTATTATAGCTTTAAAGATCCAGTTTTCCAAAGTGCGGTTATGCCTTATTTGAAAATGATGAAAGATGTGGATAGAAAGTTTATATTATTGACCTGGGAACAGCAACAATTTCTTTTATCTAAGGATGAAAAAAAGATAATTTTCGATGATCTTTCCACCTTTGGAATTGTATGGTATTCAACGTGCTGGCATTCGGGACGCTTTAAAGTTTTAAAAAAAGCATTCGATTTTATTAAGGCATTGGTCTTGAGTGTTTATTTGATTAATAAACATAAAGCTGAAAAAATATTTTCCGAGGGATTTCCTGGTGCTGTTATAGGTCATTATTTGTCACTACTGACAAAAAGAAAACATATTGTTCATACGTTTGAACCACATGCTGATTATATGTTAGAATCAGGTGTTTGGCAAGCAAGCAACTGGGAATATAAGTTTTTAAAGAAAATGGAGATACGAGTTGCCAAACATGCTCAATATGTTATCACGGCAACTGAAGCGTATAAGGACATTTTATCCGCTAAAGGTATAACTAATGTTGAAGTTATACCATCTTGTATAGATACTTCAGTATACAAATACCAGCCAGATGAAAGAAAGATTTTAAGAAATGATTTAGGTCTTTCAGATGATACTATTGTTATTGTTTATTTAGGAAAAATAGGGGGGATGTATATGGAGGAGGAATTATATCAATTTATGAAATTCATATTAAATTTTGAGTCTCTTAATGTCCAATTTTACCTTTTTACCGATAAGGATAAAAGAAATATTGAAAGTGAACTCAACAAAATAAATGTACCTATAGAAAAGATACTTATAAGGCAATTGAACAAAAATGATGTGCCAAGATTTTTGTCGGCTGCTGATATTGCTTTTTGTGGAATACGGCCAATAGTGTCTAGAAGGTATTCATCTCCTATTAAAAATGGGGAATATTGGGCCTGTGGGTTGCCAATTCTGATGCCCTCAGGAATTTCTGATGATTATAATCACAACTATAGCCTAAATATCGGGTATAATTTTAGAAATTTTGAAGAAATAACTCCTGAATGCTTAGAGCGGTTGATTAAAATTGATAGGGAATTTATTGTATCACAGGGTTACATTCTAAGAGGACTAAGCAAATTTAAAGGTCAATTTGAAAGCATTATTTGGCATTAAAGAATGAAATTAATAGATAGAATAACTAATAAGTTATGGAGGACATTTCCAATTCCCAAAGCCTTAGTAAAAATTGGAAGCTCCAAATTTGGCATTCCTAGAATTTTACCTAACCATTTTTATAAGGCAAGTTATCAGACTGAAGATTGGCTGTCAGAGTTACTAAAGAAAATCCATGTAAGACAACCCTTACATTGCGTCATAGATGTAGGAGTTAATATTGGGCAAACACTTCTAAAATTAAAGTCGATAAACCCTGCTATGAAGTACATAGGATTTGAGCCTAATCCACATTGTTGTTCAATAAGTTTAGAAATTGTTAGTAACAATAATCTAGGAAATGTTTGTATCATACCTTCCGGATTATCTGATAGATGTCAGATTCTCAAATTGGAATTGAATCATGACGATAGTGTCGACAGCTCAGCAACATTAATTGAGGGGTTTAGATCATCTGAAGGGAAAAGTTTTCAGCATGTATCAGTTGTAGTATTAGATGAAATTTGGCAATCATTATCAATTGAAAAATTAGATTTAATCAAAATAGACATAGAGGGGGCAGAACTAGAGGCCATGAAAGGTATGAGAGGAGTTATTGACCAGCACAAACCCATAATTATTATAGAGGTTTTGCCCTCATATGAACTATCAAATACTTTCAGAATAAAAAGACAATCTGATCTTGCTCAAATTATTTCGGACTTAGGCTATTCCATTTATCAAATTAAAAAAGACAATGATTCTAATGTTCATTTAGTTAAAATACCTGATTTTCCTGTTCATAAAAATGTTAAGGAATCGGATTACATTTTATTGCCTAAACATATAAACGGAAGTGAGTTTGCTTAAAAAAATAAAGAAGCTATATTATATTCTTTTAATTCCTATTTCCTTAGGTGTGAATGGACAGGCTATTGAGGCTGATTTTAATGTCCAAACTTCTGCTTGCATTAATGAATATGTGCAGTTGAGTAACAATTCTTTAAATGCAATTCAATATAGCTGGGATTTTTGTTTGGGGGATTTTGCCAGTTCTCCGATAATAACAAATGATGTAAGTACAGGAACATTATCAGGATTTGGAATGAAAATAGTAGAAGACAATGGACTTTACTATGGTTTTTCTATTGAGAAGGACAAACTTTACAGATTAGATTTTGGGAATGATCTAAGTAATAATAGTGTGTCTGTTAATCTTGGTAATTTAGGAGTTTTAACTAATGCAGAAGGACTTGATATTGTTAAAGAAGGGGATAAGTGGATTGGGTTTACTGGTTTTGGGGCATCCGGAAACGGAGGTGAGATAGTTAGAATTGTTTGGGACGACCTGGCCGAAGTGCCAACTGCAGAAAATCTTGGTAATTTTGGGGTTGCAAATAGAATACGAGGGTTGGATATTGTGCAATATGGAGAAGAAAGTATTTTAATTATGACTTTTTATAATGGCAAGTTATGCAGGGTTGATTTTCAAGATACTTTTCTTAATACTCCAGAACCCACAGACATTTACGTAAGCAACACCCTGCAAAATGTTGAGTTTCCTGTAGGGCTATCTGTATTTAAAAATGGCACAGACTGGAATTTTTTAGTGGGCTCGATTATCACCAAAAATATTTCTCTTTTCTCATTAGGTGGGGATCTTTTATCTGAACCTGTGCATTTAAAGACTCAACAATTTGCAAGTTTTGCTTTTTTAGCAAAATTAAGGGTTGTTCGTGACGGGCTAAACTTCTATGCAGTCGTTTCAACATTAAATAGTTCTATGCATCTTATCAATCTTAAACAGGTGCAGCCATTAGATACCTTTGAGGAAGTGGCTATTACTGGATTACCAATTGTATATGGAATTGATGTTGTTAAAAATGGTAGCAGGCACTATGTGTTTGGCATAAGATCTAAACTGCAAAGATTGATATTTGAAAATGAGTGTTCAGTAAGTCAGGATTATTCTCTTCTTGAATCTCCTCTAATTACATTTTCTCAATCTGGTTCGCATGAAATTGATTTGACCGCCTATGATAATGATAATAATGTAAGTGATTTTCTTACCAAAACAATAACGGTGTCTGATGACATAGCCCCCTCAATCTCCTTGATACAAAACACCATCTGCCTTACCTCCCTTATCCAGTTCACCTCAGAATCTACATCAGGAGGCCTAACGTACGACTGGGATTTTGGAGATGGAAGTCCTACAACTGGAGATGAAAATCCAACCCATAATTATGCCACCGCTGGTGAATATGAAGTAACACTCTCTGTTCAGGATGGCACCTGCTCAAACTTCACTAAACAGACGATAACTATTTATGATGAGCCCGCGCCAGACTTCACAGTGCCAGGTGGAAATATTTGTACCAATCAACCTTACATTTTTGAAAATGTCACTCCGGGAGATTATGGTGGTTTAATAACGTATAGCTGGGTGCTTGATGGAGTTCCTATATCATCAGATCAAGATCTAAACATAACTTTTTCTGCTGGTGGGACTAAGGAACTCAAACTAATTGCTTCTATTCCTGGATGTGATGTTGAAATAGCTAAAAACTTAACTAATGTTAAAGAAGGATCCGTTCCACAATTCTCTTTCGATGACTCTTGCGTTGGTGAAGAAGTGCTATTTAGCAATGCTACTACTGGAGATATAGTTGACCAGAGCTGGGTGTTCAGCAACGGGTTTACATCTACTCTTGAGAGTCCTACTTTGGCTTTTGATTCGGATGGGACTTATGACGTCACTCTAAATATAACCAATGCCGATGGTTGTGAGACTTTTGATACGCAAATAATCACCATTCATGCATTACCAGTGGTTGACTTCAGTAATGAGCTGTCATGTGAGACGCTAACCACTCAGTTTGAGGATTTGTCAACGGTAAATATTGATAACCTTTCCTCATGGCAATGGGATTTCGGTGACGGTTCTGATTTTTCCACAGATCAGAATGCCAGTCATATTTTTAATTCAGATGGAGACTTTGAAGTGGAGTTAACTGCCACGAGCTCGTTCGGATGTGTTGACTCATTAACTAAGATAGTGACTGTATTAAAAGCACCAGAGGCAGCTTTTGATGTTGACAAAATATGTATTGATACGCCTATTCAATTCATAGATAATTCTTCACCAGTTGCAGGTGAAGAGTTAATTGGCTGGTCATGGAACTTGGGAGGAGTATTTAGTGCTCAACAAAATCCACAAGTTACTTTTGAGAATGCACTAGACTATTCAGTAAGTCTTACTGTTACTTCATCCAATCTTTGTACATCAACAATAGCCCAAACATTGTCAGTTCCTCCTGTTCCAACTGTTGATTTTTCACTGATGGATGATTGCGAAAATGAAACTGCTCAAATTACAGATATCACATCAATAACCGGAGATGGAATTGTAGACTATAATTGGTTGATAGATGGTGATGAAGTTTCATCAGATTCAAATTTTGATTTTGACTTTCAACAAGCAGGGAATTATGACGTTACTCTTGCGATTATTACAGAAAATGGTTGTGAATATGAAAGTAGTAGTTCAGTAATTATTCATCCTGTGCCAACCGCTAACTTTACAACATCATTTGATTTTGGGGCACCACCCTTTATAGTTGAATTTACTAACCAGTCTGTTGGAGCTGAGCGCTATAACTGGGTATTTGAAGAAGGTGCAACTTCTGAAGATTTAAATCCTCAATATACTTTTGAGTCTATAGGCGAATTTGATATCTCATTGGTGGCTATTTCTGATCAGAACTGTTCCGATACTACATCAAGTAGGATTCAGGTGCTAGAACCTATTCTTGATGCTGAAGTTCTCAATTTTAATATTCTACCAACTGCTACTGGAGACAAATTATCATTTGCCATTAGAAATAATGGTACCATAAGATTAGATAGTTTATCGGTCACAGTTGACTTGGGGGGTGAGCTGGAAATTTATGAGACTATCAATCAATCATTGAACCCTAATGAAGTGATAAGCGCTCAATTGGCACTAACGCTTGACAATAGGCGACTGGAGTATATATGTATTGATGTCAAACCTTTCATACAAAACTATGAAGACATTGATAAGGACAACAATAGAGGGTGCCTTACCTTTGGTCAAGAAGCATTCATCGTTTCTAACCCTTACCCAAACCCATCATCAAGCACAGTTACTTTAGATGTAATCGCGACACAGGATGCCATAGCTAGTATTGAAATAATAAGTACCGCTGGAGATTTGATAAGTAAACTAAATGCTCAGGTTTATGAGGGAAATAACAAATTGACCCTTGATTTACATCAGCTTAAAAGTGGAGTTTACTTCCTAAAAGTCAAATTGGATGGTCAAAGCAAGGCATACCGATTAGTAATTAATAACTAATTCTATTTGGTTTAATAATCTGTTAATCTCGAATCATAATAAGTTTATTTTAAATATTTATCTTTGAGCCAAATAATATTTGGTATATATCCTATGAATTCAAAGATAAAATTAGATGCGATAGATAGAAAAATCCTAGAGATTTTACAGTCTAATGCGAAAATAACCAATGCCAACTTAGCTACTAAAATAGGGTTGTCTCCAGCGCCTACGTTGGAGCGGGTGAAAAAACTCGAAAACTCTGGAGTCATTAAGAGCTATCATGCTATGCTTGATACTGATACCGTGGGGCTTGGTGTTAGTACTTTTGTTATGGTTTCTTTAAAGGGTCATAATAAAGATAACATTGATAAATTTATCCAAAGTATTGAGGAAATAGATGAGATTATTGAGTGTCACCACGTCACTGGTTCTGGGGATTTTATTCTTAAAATTATATCAAGCAATATTTCTACTTATCAGAGGTTGATGCTCGAAAAAGTGAGTAATATTGATGTTGTAGATAATATGCAGTCTATGGTGATTTTATCTACCTTCAAGAACAGTAAAGTAATGCCAATTCCTTAGTTATGAGTGAAAAAAGTTTGATTTTAACGCATGAGCAGATAATTCAAAAAACTAGAAGAATAGCCTTTGAAATATATGAGCATAACTTTCTGGAGAAAGAGCTGATCCTTGTTGGCATACATGACGAGGGGTACAATTTTGCTAAAATGCTCAAAAATGAACTTAGTGATATTGCTCCTTTTACAACCAAAATTGTTGGACTAAAGCTTGATAAAGAAGCCCCTACTCAAAGTGAGATAACTTTAGAGTGTACTGATTCTGAGTTGAAAAATAAAGCCATTATTTTGATTGATGACGTCTCTAATACTGGCAAAACTATGGCCTATAGTTTGAAGCCATTTCTTACCATAAAAGTGAAAAAAATTGAAACTGCTGTACTTGTAAATAGGAGTCATACTCAGTTTCCTATTGCTGTGAAATATAGTGGTTTTGAACTGGCTACTACCATCAAAGATCATGTAGCCGCTCAATTACAAGGTGAAAATAAGGCCGTGTACCTTATATGACTAAATTGAGTTGTAATAGTATTTACTTACCTCTAACTTTCACTTAATTAAAAAATGGTGAAATGTCTTTACTTGAAAATAAGCTTCAGCTCATGGAAGAAAGTCAAAAGATGGCTGATGAAATAGAACGTCTTAGAAATGAGAATGCTGAGCTTAAACAGAGGCTAAACATTTATGAGACCGCTGCCGATGGCGCGAATGATGGTCTCTGGGATTGGGACTTTGAACATGATCGTCCGTTTGTTTCTAGACCTTGGAAATTAATGCTTGGTATAGGGGAAGATGAAGAACTAGAGATGGATGGTCTTTGGGAATCATTATTACATCCTGATGATTACGAGGCTGCAACAGATGCTTTCCAAAATTTTATAACAGGTAATCTTGATTTTTATCGACAAGAATTTAGAATGAGGCATACTGATGGATCTTATCGATGGATTCTGTCAAAAGCGAAGGCTGTAAGGGACAAGGAAGGCAAAGCCAAAAGAATATCTGGATCTCATACGGATATTACGGACAGGAAACTTTCTGCCAATGCCCTTAAGTCTAGTGAAGAAAAATATAAGTCAATTTTTGAAAATTCACTTGTAGGAATGTTCAGGACCAATTTTAAAACTGGTGAGATAATTGAAAGTAATGAAAAATTCTGGCAAATAGTTGGCGTTAAAAAGGCAGATGGGCTATCCACCTTAGATTTTTATAAGTCACCCAAAGATCGTGATTATGTAATTAAATTAGTCAAGGAAACTGGTAAGGCTGAGAATGTTGAGCTGGAAATAAAGCGAGCTGATGGTGAATTAATTTGGGTTGCCTTCAGCATAAAGTACTATGCTGACAATGGTGTTTTAGAGACCATTATACTGGATATTACTGAAACTAAGAATAACCTTCTTGAACTTCAAAAAGTAAACTTTGAGCTCGACAGTTTTGTCTACCACGCTTCCCATGACTTAAGGTCTCCACTCCGCTCAATTTTGGGGTTGATTGATCTTTATAGAATTGAAGACTCTTCTGAAGTACGAAATCAATGTATTGAACGTATAGAAGGCAGCGTTAAAAGACTAGATGATCTTGTAATGGAGTTGCTTAGTATTTCTAGAAATGACTGGATCAATGAAGCTCATGTAGAGGTTAATATGATGGTAGAAGTGAACAATAGTATCTCTAGTTATTTTAATGCTACTAATACCGATGGTTTAGAAATTAAAACTAAAATTTACCAACCTGTTACATTAAAAACTGATGCAACACGTGTAAGAATTATACTAAATAATATAATTTCTAATGCGATTAAGTATCGAAGTTTCCATAAGGAGTACTCTTTTATTAACATTGAAGTTCATGTTAATGACCAAGAGGCTGTTATTTCAATAGAAGATAATGGAGATGGCATAGAAGAATCCAAATTGCCTCATATCTTTGACATGTTTTATCGGGCTACTGAGAAAAGTATTGGTTCTGGATTAGGGCTTTACATTGTGAAAAAGGTAGCAGATAAATTGAATGCAACTATTGAAGTAACTAGTGAAGAATTAGAGGGTACCACTTTTAAAATTACCCTTCCTAATTCTTTGCACACCAAAGAATAAAAATCATGTCAGTACATAAAAAAGACATTAAGAAAATTACTACACATCAACTTCAGGAGATGAAGAACCGTGGGGAG
>CAYGNU010000034.1:0-16559 GCA_964351175.1 uncultured Roseivirgaceae bacterium
CTTCGGTCTTAAATTTATTATTAAAAACTGTCAACCTATTTTAGGACGACTCATAATGACAAGAAAAATAGCTCCAGGAAGAATATATGAACTTATAAAATCTGTTATTTTCCGAAGACCGCTATTAATGGTCTTTAATTCCATCTAAATTCTAGAATTATGATCCACAGCCTTCACACTCAATGGTTTGGTCCATTGGCTTGGTCCCATTCAGCTTCATTTTTAGGTTATGGATTTTGTCTTTGATGTCCATGTCTTGAAACATGTCTCCTGTAAGTTGTCCTTCTAGTGTGGTAATTTCTGATTGGATGTCTTCTAGTGTCATGATTAAAAAATTTGGTGGTACAAAAAGTGAATATAAAAAAATGATAGTATGACAACCGAGGAAAAGTTGAAATAATTTCCTTCAGCACAAAATTAGAGATTTGAGATATCTATGAAGAGACCCCGGAATACCTGCATGCCGCAGGCAGGTAACCGGGGAGAAATTTACCTACTTCGGAAACAAAGACTTATCAATATTCGGAATCACCTTCAAAGCATTCTTATAATAAAGCTTTTTCAAGACCTCATCATCCAAATCTAACCCGTACATTTTCCAGAAAGCGTGATATCTTTTGTAGTATGGGAAGTACTCATCGGCAGTTTCCAGCACCCTGAAGTAAGTGTAATACTCCTCAGGGTTCCAAGAGTCTTTTCCGAACATCACTCTGTCCTGATACTTAGTCATAAAGGCCTTAGCCATTCTAGGCTGACGGCCTAACTCTGCGATAACAGCACCGATTTCACCATACATATTAGGATAAGTATCCATCAATGTAGACAAAGTGGCTAGGTCATTAGCATACCAGCCCAAGTGCGCATTTATAAATTTTGTGCCGGGATGCTTTTTAAAAAGATCGTGCTGCTCACCAATAATCGTTTCCCAAGGGGCAGGATTGTCAGCGTCACGCTTTCTTCCTGGTCGTACTTTTAACTCTAACCATCTTTCATTTTGCTCGTCATGTTCATCCCAAAATGGCTTAGGGTCAGCAGCATGGATGAGCACTGGTATGCCTAACTCACCACATTTTGCCCATACAGGATCAATCCTCGGATCGTTGATGGCTATTCTTTGCCCATCAACCACAGCCATCGTCTGGCTTTTGTAGATTTTGAGGCCATTGGCACCAAGTTTTACATCATTTTCTATCTGCTTAACGGTCTTTTCCGTCCAGTCTTTTTCATTTATGGTATTGACATCAATATTGGTAAATACAATAAATCTATTCGCTGCTGTTTTATTTACATTATCTAAAGCACCTTTCAAATGCTCCTCAGAACCCCTGCCTCTGCCACTCAAGTTAACCATCACAGCCATGTTAAGCTTGTCCATTTCGGCTACGAGCTCATTCAAGTCTTGTGTAGGCATAGAAAATTGATGGTTGTGAACATCAATAAACGGATATTTAGCACTTTTTACCTCATGCTCAGGCACTACTAAGGTTGAAGGAGGGTCATATTTTTCCCAGTCCATAATTGGCTCTGCAGCTTCTTCTTGCGCTTTGCATTGAAATGAAAAAAAGACTAAAAGAGAAAATGATAGTAATTGTTTTAACATAATGGTTCTAGTTAATTTATAGCTGATAGTAACGACCTCAATGACACAAGGTTTTTAATTGTTGACGTTTAATATTACGGAACATCATCTGTATATTTGGCAAACGTCAAATCATTTGGCCCTAAATCTATAAAACCTATGAGAATCTTTGCCTTTGTTTTTATACTAATATCATTTACAGGTTTCGGTCAGTCTTCTTCAGACCTTATAAAGTCAGCGGAGGAAAACATTACTAATAACAATTTTAAGGAGGCTATTGACCTTTTAAATAAGGCTATCGCAGAACAGCCTAAAAGCAAAGAGGCCTATAACAAAAGGGGTTATGCGAAAAACCAGTTAGGCGATTTTTACGGGGCCATTGGTGATTACAATTTTGCCTTAGAAACGGACTCTACTTTTGCGGAGGCATTAAATAACCGTGGCGAAGCAAAGTTTAATTTGGGAGATGATTTTGGCGCTATTGAAGATTACGATAAAGCCATAAAATTTGATGCTAAATATGCTTCGGCTTATAGCAATAGAGGTTTCGCTAAATATAATGTTGAAGATTTGGAAGGAGCCTATTTTGATTTTTCAAAGTCTATAGAATTGGATCCAAAAGATGCTGACAAATACTTTAATAGAGCAGTGGTTAAAGCGGAGCTAGAAGAATATATTAGTGCTATTGATGATTATAATAAATCGATAGAGTTAGAGCCAAATAGTGCCGAGGTATTTAACTACCGTGGTGTTGCCAAATATAATATTGGTCAGGTGGACGAAGCCATTAAGGATTATGATAAAGCCATAACCATTGATGCTGAAGATCCGATTATATATGAAAACAGAGCCTTGGCAAAAAGCACCAATGAAGATTTTCAAGGAGCATTAGAAGATTATACTAAGTCCATTGATTTGTATAATGAGGACCCGGACACCTATAACTTGAGAGGTGTTATTTATTATAATTTAGAAGAATTTGATGCTGCTATAGAAGATTACAATCTGGCCATTGAGCTTGACCCTTATAACCCTGTTTATTATGATAATCGTGCATTGGCAAAAACAACCAAAGAGGATTATAAAGGAGCGGTTAAAGACTACTCATTTTCAATTGAACTTTACCCACAAGATCCTGAGACCTTTCGTCAAAGGGGACTAGCCAAGATCAGCATGGGCGATAATTATGATGGATGCCTTGACCTTAATACTGCTCTTGAGCTAGGATCTGAAGATGCAAAGGACTCTATCAAAGAGTATTGCAAGTAGTTTAGTTGGCCTTGTAGAAATTAATCTTAGCATATCTGATTAAAGGAGGATCTCTTTTTAATACAAATGCTTTTTGATCTGAGTTTAAATTTGCCGTATCAAGGTCAACTGTCAATGTATGGAGTCCCTTCGATAAATTGCTAATATCTATATAATTTATGAAGCCCAAATTATAACTTTTTGGGTGTTTATAATCCAACCAATGGAGACCAGGAACACTTTTATTGTCAATAGCAACTTTCATAAATTTTGCGGTTTGTTCTGTTTGCTGCTCTGGACTTAACGCTTTCCATGCCCCTGCAGAACCAGCTTCTTTGGAGTAAATAGGAGTCAGTTGACCATGAGTATCTACAAAAAGTTTAATAAAATTCTCTTCTATCATATCGTTTTGTATGGTAGCAAAAATGGGGTCTTCATCCTTTCGGAGATTTTCGTAATTCATTCGGCTAACTTCACCAAAAGCTGATTCTAAATATTTTTCCTCGTCAAACTCTTCCATTTTATTATTAACAAACATATAGCCACCTATAAGGATGACTGCAAGTATTGGGACTAGGTGAGCTTGCCACCTCGGCAAGTTGGAAATAATAGTCAGGTTTATTCTATTGTAAATGAATGAGAATGTCAGATATCTAAAAGTAACAGCTAGGTAGTAAAATGGCTTCGAGGCCCATGGTTCTCTTCTAAAGAAACCGTTGGTGATAAAATCTATGAACATGATCAATACTAGGATGCCATATATAAACACACCAATAATGCTTGTTGCCATGAATATACCACTGTCACTTTTTACGGCTGGAGCTATTACCCATTCCAGATATACTAATAGGTAAAGCAAAAGGAAACCTGCACTCAAGATCATTCCGGAAACCATAAATGAAATGGAATAACTCATGCTAGCAATCTTTTCCAGACCTTTTATGGTTTTATCAAGGGCAACATCATCTTCCAGTTCTTTACGGAATTTTCCTTTGAATTTGAGCTTATCAATATTTAAGCTTTTTGGATAAATATGGCTAAGTCCTACACTGGCCACCCAAATACCGCGAGCGATGATATGTATACAGTAGCCAATTCTAAGTACTTTAAGCGCGTTAATGAAAACACCAAATATTACAAATACAAGCCCACCTCCCTCATAATGTTGATTTCGATAGTTTTCTATTACTTCAGGCACCTGAAACAACATGTACAAAAGCAAGGCAGAAATGAGTAGCTCTGCTTCCCATGAGTTTATCTGAATAATTTTGAGCCACTCTGGTATCTCATTTTCTGTTTTACTGGCCTGATCTTGATTAGTTTTCATGTTAAGCGATTTTGCTTTTAGCAATAAATGTAAGCGATAAAGCTTATCTAAACTATAATGAAAGGCAATTAAACCACTCACGAAATTAATTTTACCACTCACACCAAATTATCTTTCCTTCACGGTTTTAGATGTATCCAAACCAGGCTTTTCATGTTCTATTACCAAACTTAAAAAACTTTAAATCATGAAAAACAATAGTAAAATGAACAACAGGTTTATAACCTATTTATTCAGCATGCTCCTAATAGGGCTAATTGCTGTAGGGTGTAGTGATGATGACGATCCAGCGGTCGTTCAACAAGATTTAGTAGAATTGGCTGTTGCTAGTGGTTACAATACACTTGCTGCTGCTTTGACAGAAGCAAATTTAATAACTGCTTTACAAGCAACGGGACCTTTCACAGTGTTTGCTCCAACTGATGCAGCTTTTGCTGCTGCAGGCATAACAGCAGATAATGTTGGTCAGGTGGAGAATTTGGAATCAATTTTATTGTATCATGTAGTAAGTGGAGCAGTTCGTTCTACAGATTTAACTACTGGAGCGGTAGCAACCCTCAATACTGAGACAATCGCAATTGATGCTGATAACTTAACAGTTAATGGCATAAGCATAGCAGCACCGTTTGACGTTGAGGCGAGTAACGGAATTATCCACACTATTAATGGTGTATTGATACCTGAAAGTACAATACCAGAGCCTGAGCCAGAAAACCCTACTATTGTAGAAGCAGCAACTTCTGCTGGTTTAACAACTTTATTAGACGCTGTAACAGCTGCTGATTTAGGATCTACTTTATTAGAGGCTGAAGCTATTACAGTATTTGCTCCAACAAATGACGCATTTGGTGCTGCTTTAGAAGCTTATGGTGTTAGCAATCTTGATCAGTTAGTGGCTGAATTGGGTGGACTAGATAACTTAGGAACAGTATTAGGTTTTCATGTAGTACCTGCCGTAGCTTTTGCTGCAGACTTGGCTGATGGCGCGCAAATGTTTGAAACTTTAGCGGGACAAATGTTAACAGTAACTAAAACTGGTGCTGCTGTAACTGTAACTGATGCTAATGGAAGCACTTCTAGTGTTGTTACTGCTGACGTGGCTATAGAGAATGGGGTAGTTCATGTTATTGATGGTGTCTTGTTGCCTGAACTAACACTTCCTAACATTGTTGATGCTGCTACTTCAGCTGGTTTGACAACTTTATTAGACGCTGTGACTGCGGCTGACCTAGGAGCAACTCTACTAGACGCTGAGGCTATCACAGTATTTGCACCAACTAACGATGCATTTGGAGCTGCTCTTGAAGCTTACGGAGTTAGTAACCTTAATCAATTGGTAGCTGAACTTGGTGGAGTAGATAATTTGGTATCTGTTTTAGGATTCCATGTTGTTCCAGCGACTGCATTCTCTCACGACCTTGCTGATGGTGAACAAATGTTTGAGACTCTTGCAGGACAGATGTTAACAGTAAATAAGTCAGCGGATGGAGTAACTGTAACAGATGCAAATGGAACTGTATACAATGTAGTTGCTGCTGATGTTGCTATTGCAAATGGTGTGGTTCACGTAATAGATGGCGTTTTACTTCCTGAAATTACATTGCCAAATATCGTTGATGCTGCTACTGGTGCTGGACTCACTACATTATTAGACGCTGTAACAGCACTAGATTTGGGTGGTACTTTAACTAGTGCAGAAGCAATAACAGTATTCGCTCCAACAAATCAAGCTTTTGCTGATCTTTTAGAAGCACAAAATGTAGCTGATCTTGATGGCTTAGTTGCTGCATTAGGAGCAGATGCAGTAGCTGATGTTTTGACATATCACGTTGTGCCTGCAGTAGCTTTCTCTCATGATTTGACTGATGGCGATACATTCACAACACTACAAGGCGAAGAGTTGACAGTTAATGTTACAGACAACGGTGTAACTGTAACTGATGTTAACGGTAATGTTTTTAATGTTACTACTGCAGATGTTGCAATTGACAATGGAGTAGTACACGTTATAGACGGAGTATTATTACCTACACTTTAATAATTATATTTGATGGTCAGAGTAATTTATTACTCTGGCCATTTTAAATTTCTAACTATGTTTGCCCACAGACTAAGATATCTTTTTATACTCTTATTGGCGGTATACTCATATATCAATATCCTTTTCACCGAAGGTGATAGGCTTTTTGGGTATGATATAAACCCTATCCTTTTTTTTAGTACCCTCTTGATTTTGGTTATGCTCATTTGGGAAGGGAATCGGGTTATTCAGGGCGTTATTAAATTTCCCAAATGGTCAGAAAAGGCCCATCCACTTTTTATATATTTTGCATTAAGCTTTATAATGGTAGTAGGATTTTCAGCTGCTACTGCTTTTATTTTAAGTCAATACTTTAACGATCCAACGCACCTCTATCTTACCTTTAAATTATCATTAGGTTTTACATTCAGAGTTAACCTATTTCTAAATTCTATTAATGCCATTTTCTTTTTTGTTAACAGATATAATCAATCGCAGCTTTTGGCTGAGCAGTTTCAGAAGGAAAGTGCGGAAGCACAATTTAATGCACTTAGAAGTCAGATAAACCCACATTTTTTATTTAATAGCTTCAATGTGCTGTCTTCATTGGTTCATAAAGACCCAAGCATAGCCTCAAAGTTTATTGATCAATTGAGCATCGTTTATCGCTATGTATTAAACCATGAGCAGAACAAAATTGTGCCGCTGAAAGAAGAGCTTGATTTTTTAGAGTCTTACGTATATCTTTTAAAAATCCGGTTTCAAGATAACTTGTCTATAGAAATTCTTGTACCAGAAGACTTGAATAATACTCAGATTGCTCCTGCTACATTGCAACTTTTAATTGAGAATGCTATTAAGCATAATGTGGTATCCAAATCGAATCCATTAAATATTAAGATTTTTAATGATGATACTCATCTAATCGTTGAAAATAGTATTTTAAGGAAAGAGTTTAAAGAAGAGTCTACCAATATTGGTCTTGCTAATATTCGTAAGCGTTATGAGTACTTGTGTGGCAAAGACGCCATAATCACAAACTCTAATGGAGTATTTAAAGTAAAAATTCCAATCATAAAGGAAATATGAATGTAGTAATTGTTGAGGATGAACAGTTGGCAGTTGAAAGATTGGAGCAGTTGTTAAAAGACATTGACCCAACAATTCAAGTTTTAAGTAGCATAGATACTGTCAAAGAAGCTGCAGTCTTTTTATCAAGTCATGTAGATAACATAGATCTTGTTTTTTTAGACATACAATTAGCAGATGGTAAGAGTTTTGAGATTTTTACCAAAATCAATTTCAATAAACCCGTAATATTTACTACTGCCTATGACCAATTCGCCATTCAGGCCTTTAAATTAAACAGTATAGATTATTTGCTGAAGCCTGTTTTGTATGATGAATTACAGGCAGCCATTAATAAGTTTAAAGAGATTAAAAGCCAAAAGGTTAACGCTTTGCCTATTGATCAACAGGTAATTATTGATTTGCTTAATGGTCAAAATTCTTATAAAAAGCGGTTTCTAGTTAAAATGGGGACAAGAATCCAGTATAGAAATGCTGACGAAGTTGCACTCTTTACTGCAGAGGACAAAATATGTCACTTAATCACTACTGACAATAAAAAATATCTAATCGATCATACGCTTGAGGTACTTGAAAATGATTTGTTAGATCCTAAATTGTTTTTTAGAATAAGCAGACAGGCTATTGTCAATATAAATGCTATTAAGGAAGCCAGGACTGAATATAATCGAATGGAAATATTGCTAAATATCTCTTTGGGTCATAATTTGGTGGTAAGTAGAAGTAGGGTCAAAGAATTTAAAGACTGGCTAAATGGTTAGTATCTATTCTTGGCCAAAAGCTGAATAGGTATTTATGAAATTAACTTACACTGCAACGCTCCTTATTTTAATATCACTATCCTTTTTTGCTAATGCTCAAGAAAAAGGTGATATCAATGAATTGAAACAAGAGATTCTGTCCATTAGAGCAGATGTCGAAAACATTACGCTAAATCTAGAAAAGTCAAAGTCTAAATTTCAGAAGGGGATTTTTGTTGCAACGCTTGGTTATACTATTACAATTGCTGGTGGGTTGATGTTAGGTCGAGAGAATGATGAGCTTGGACAAGGCTTACTTGTTGCTGGTGGTGTAACAGGTGGTATAGGCACCTACATGCTAGTAGATGCCTTTAAGTATTTAGGTAGAGTTAGGCGAAAGTCTCAATAAATTTTATTTCGTCACTTCCACACCCTTCCAAAAGGCTACATGCCCTTTTATTGCTTTTGCTAGGGCACTAGTTTCCGGGTAGTACCACGCAGCATCCTTGTTAACATCTCCATTAACATTAATACTATAGTAAGAAGCAGTGCCTTTCCAAGGGCAAACGGTGTGCGTTTCGGTTGGTTTAAAATATTCTTTTTTGATGGTATCTGCAGGGAAATAATGATTTCCTTCAATTACTACTGTGTCATCACTTTCGGCTATGACAGTGCCGTTCCAGATTGCTTTCATGTTTTTAATTTCAATTATCTCAACTCAAGAACATAAAACTCGTTAAATTGATTTGTCTTAACTCAGACAGTTTGTACAAGAAGGTCAAAAAAATAACAACATTATGTTTAAAGTGGGGTTCATTCTGAATGGTAACAACCATCGGAAGAAAAAATTTTATAAAGAACTCGCTCTAGTTAGAAAAAAGTTAAAGAATCTAGAGTTCAATGTTATTGAAACAACCGCTCAAGGACACGCTACATCATTAGCCTTTGAGTTTGTCAAAGAAGGTTTTACGCACATCATAGGTGTTGGTGGCGATGGTACTCTCAATGAAGTAATCAATGGAATAATGCGGCATGAGGATCCTAAGGTTGTATTAGGGGTGCTGCCGTATGGAACCGCCAATGATTTTGTTAAAACGATCAAACTCCCTGCTAATATGGTTGACTTGTTTGAAGCCGTTATTCAGGAGCAGTCAACAACAATTGATATTGGAGTAATTGAACTTGAGCGCAGAAGGCATTATTTCTTGAATATTGCAGACATCGGTATTGGCGCAGAAGTAGTGAAAAGAGTAAATGGGTCTACTAAATTTTTTGGCTCAAATTTTACATTTTTCTCTTCTATTTTGAGAACATTTCTTTCTTATAAAAATCAGGAAATAAAGTGTCATACTAATGATTGGGTCTATGAAGGAAAAACTAATTCATTAGTAATGGCTAATGGAAAATACTTTGGTAGTGGGATGTGCATTGCACCAAAAGCAGACCTTCAGGACGGACAATTTTCTGTTGTTATATCAGGCGATATAAGTGTCAAAGATTACCTTAAAAATGTTAAGAAAATTAAGCGTGGGGAGGAGTTGAGTCACCCTAAAGTAGAGTATCGAAGTGCAAGTAGGCTTGATTTGACCTCCATGGAAAGTTGTGGAATTGAAGCTGACGGAGAATTTATAGGCTATCTTCCTGCTTCTATTTCAGTCATACCTAAAAAAATAAACCTTTTAACTGCTTGAGCTAAAAGGTTTATTCAATCAAAAATTTTGAATTAATAGTTAAAGGGGACTTCAACTACTGTTTTATCCCAACCAAGCAGCATTATACCACCAGTAGTACCATTGCTTTCAAACTTTATGCTGAAATTTTCTATTTCGCTTTGTGATTCTTTCGTTTTGGCAGTTACTCGTGCTACATCATTGTCTTTATTATACTTGTAAGAACCCCAATAGTCAAGATCAGAACTGAAAATGATTGTCCAGTCGTTAGCTGTTGGTATAGTAAATAAAGAATAAGTACCAGCAGCGATTTTTTTGTCTCCAAAGTTTACATCCTGATATAGCTTTATCTCGGGAACTTCATTTGCACCCGTTCTCCATACTTCATCATAGTCTACAAGATTACCAAACACCACTCTATCCTTTTTGGCAGGACGGCTGTAGGTAATTTTCATGATGGCTTTTTGATCACCTTTGCGATCATGAGCAAAGTTGTCAGGAAAGTAGGCTACATCTAGTGGACTTTTATCAATTCCGCTGAATGATTGAGCGTTTAAAGCAGTTACAGATGAAATTAAAGTGATTGCAAGAGCAATGGTTATGGCTTTCATTTTTTATAAATAGGTTTGTTTGAAAATGAAGATACTTGATTAATCATAATCATTGAAATTTTGGATAATTAAAGTTTCTTATTCTCCCTAAACTCAAGGTGAGTGATACCTATGAAGTGCAAAAATTAGTTCTAAGAATTAAAGCTTATTAAGTAAAAAAGTACCCATAGATCTTTTTCCTTCTACAACTACTGACTTCCATGGTTCAGATAAAAACAGCCCTGCTTGAGCAAATGTCACATCAATTTTAGAACCTTCCAGAAGAAAGTTAAATGGACCATTATCTTCGCGAGTTAATCCAACATTGGTTGCCATTCTTATCAGTAATTGACCACCAGACTTCAAAACTCTGGACAATTCTGAAAGCATTAATTTGAATTCTTTTTCGTTTGTAGCGAAATGCAATACTGCCATGCAAATAACACTATCGAAGTAACCATCTTTATGTGGTAATGCAGTGAGGTTTTCAACTAGAAACTGATCAAAAGGAATATTTTTATAGGTCATGCGGGCCATTTTTATAGCCATTGGGTTGATATCAACGCCATAAACATCTAGCCGGTTGTTTACAAAATATTGTAGGTTTCTTCCTTCGCCACACCCGGCATCTAATATTCTTCTGGTATTGTCAAATGTTCCTTTAAGAATTTGATCTAGTAAATAGATGTCGACATTACCAACAAGTTTATTTAATTCCTTCTGATGCATTTTTTAGTGCCTTTTTAAATTCCTTTTTTCCATTTTCAATAACTTCTCCAGCTCGATAGAATTCAAACGTTCCACAAGTGTTTCTTGATATCTTAACTAAAATATCAGGTTGATTTAATTCTAAAATATAATCTGAAATTCTATCCTGCATAAGGTCAACTGAACTGGCTACCAAATCAAAATAGCTTAGTCGCTTTGGCTTAGACTCAGTGGGAAAAAAACTATTCCACTTTTCTATTAAGTCCGAAAATCGACCATTTGGTTTTATTTCTATATTTTTTAAAGTGCTCGTGACGTTAGCATTAACATCTGAAACGACTAAAATATCATTATCGTGTCTTTTAACATGAGATATTGGAATTGGATTATATAATCCTCCGTCAACCAATTCGACCCCATCTATAAGACTAGGTTTTAATACAGATGGAATAGCAGCAGATGCCCTCAAGGCTGTAAATAGTTCACCTTTTTTGAAAACCACTTCCTTTTTACCTACAATGTCAGTCGCGATTATAGACATTGGTATATTGAGGTCTTCAATATTTCTATCGTCAATGAATTTTTTCATTTCATTGAAAACTTTTTCCCCACGAACAAAACCCTGAGTGCTTAAGGTGAAGTCCATAAGCTTGAAAACATCCACTCTGTCAAGGTTAGAAATCCACTCCTTAAATTCTGGCAATTTACCGGCTGCATAAACAGCGCCCACTACTGCCCCCATGGAGCTTCCAGAAATAGATTTTATTTCATAACCGGCATCTAGAAGTCCTTCTATTACTCCTATGTGCGCCACTCCTCTGGCGCCACCACTTGATAAAACTAATGCTACTGATTTACTCATATACTCTTGTATTTGTCTAAATTTAACATTCCTGATGGTGCTATAAAATTATTTATCTTAAGTTTTAATTACTGATATGAATCCAGGAATAAAAAAAAGATTTGATAAGCTAGAAAGTCAAAAAAGTATACTTATTAATAAAGTTCAAAATTTAGATGATGAACAAATCAATAGAAAGGTAAATGGTGATGGATGGACATTGGGTCAGGTGTACTACCATCTTTACTTGGTTGAAGACGGCACATTTAATTATATAACTGACAAGGTAAAGGAAATCACTTCTATCAATAATACCAGTATGAAGTCAGGGTATCGAAATTTGCTCTTAAAGCTTTTTTTGGGCTTGCCTTTGAAATTCAAAGCTCCCAAGCGTGTTTCAGATTCAATTCCAGATCATATTAATATAGAAATAGTAATTAGCGACTGGACCTTGGTTAGGGAAAAATTCAACCTATTGCTTAGCGCGCAGGAAGATCATTATCTGTCAAAAAAAGTATTCAAACACCCACGTATTGGGTATATCAATTTTTTTCAGACCTTAGAATTTATAGAAGCTCATCATCAGCATCATTTTAGACAAATTAATAACCTTTTATCAAATATTTGATAATCAAAATAGCACCTTGAAATTTAAGTAGATAACATTTTCATTACCTTAAGCCATTCTTTAACTAGCACAATATGAAACAACTTTTATTACTTCTTACCTGCATTTCTACCCTTTCATTTGGTCAAAATAAACTACAAACGCCAGATGAGTATTTGGGCTATACATTAGGCGAACGCTTTACACGCCACCATGCTGTGGTAGACTATTTTGAGTATGTTGATGAATCACTGGACAACGTCATTATTCAGAAGTATGGAGAAACATATGAGCACCGTCCATTGATGGTGGCAATATTAAGCTCACCTGAAAATATGGCGAAGCTTGATGAAATTAGACTTAATAATCTGAAAAGAGCGAAGTATGAGGATGGTCAAGCTACAGATGATGGAATAGCCATAGTTTGGTTGAGTTATAACATTCACGGCAATGAATCATCTTCTACTGAAGCTTCTATGCGCACCTTACACGCACTGGCTGACCCTAATAATGCACAAAGTAAAGAGTGGTTGAAAAATACAATAGTAATAATGGATCCATGTATCAATCCTGATGGCAGAGATCGATACGCTAACTATTATAACCAATATGGCAACAAGAATTATAACGCTCATGGTGATGATATAGAACATCACGAAGAATGGCCAGGAGGAAGAGCGAATCACTATTTATTTGACTTAAATAGAGACTGGGCTTGGCAGACACAAATAGAGTCAATGAATCGTTCTAAAATTTATCATACATGGATGCCTCATATTCATGTCGATTATCATGAGCAAGGGTATAACAATCCTTATTATTTTGCTCCAGCGGCCAAGCCTTTACATGAAGTTATCACACCTTGGCAAAAGGAGTTTCAAGTATCTATAGGTAAAAATCATGCTAAATATTTTGATAAAGAAGGCTGGCTTTATTTTACTAAAGAGAGCTTTGATCTACTATATCCAAGTTATGGTGATACCTATCCTACTTACAATGGAGCTATCGGTATGACTTATGAACAAGGTGGTGGAGGATACGGAGGTCTTGGTATTATCACGGAATATGGTGATACTTTAACCTTAAAAGACAGAATTGCTCACCATTATACTACAGGTTTATCTACTGTTGAAATTGCTTCAAAAAATGCAGCTCAACTTAGTGGTGAGTTTAAAAGCTATTATGAGCAAAACCTTTCAAACCCTTTTGGTAAGTACAAATCATATATCATAAAAAATGATAACCAAGATAAGCTTGACAAGCTTGCAGAGTTTTTAGACAAAAACTTCATTCAATATGGATCTGTTGGGTCTTCTAAAAGTTTGAAGGGTTTTAGCTATAAAAATGGTAGTGAAGTAGGCTTTTCAGTTGATTCTAAAGATATGGTTATTAATACTTATCAACCTACCTCTAGGTTAATTACTGCCCTATTTGAGCCAAAGGCAAAACTACAAGATTCTCTTACATATGATATTACAGCCTGGTCGATGCCATATGCCTATGGATTGGACGCCTACGCTACAACAGCTAAAGTAGATTTTAACAATGCTTTTAAAAAAGAAGATATCAAATCACAAGTTGAAGGCAAGCCGTATGCTTTTGCTGCTAAATATAACAGTATAGCTGATGTAAAATGGTTAGGCCATCTGCTTAATTCGGGAGTAAATGTTAGAGTGGCACAGGAGGCTATTACCGTTGATGGTAAAAAACTAGAACGGGGTAGTTTAATTATCACGAGAAGAAATAATGAAAATTTGTCTGGTGGTTTAGATGCTTTAATGAGAACTAGTGCCAAGCAGTATGGTATTGAACTATTGAGTTTATCAACTGGCTTTTCTGACAGTGGTGTAGATTTAGGGTCATCTAGTATCGCTAAAATTGAAAAACCCAATGTCGCTGTCATTGCAGGTCCTCAAACGAGGTCATTGAGTTATGGTGAAATTTGGCATTTTTTTGAGCGCCAGCTTGATTATCCAATTACTAGTATTGGGACTGACTATTTTAACCGTGTCGACCTTAGTAAGTATAACGTGCTGATTGTACCAAATGGATATTATAGCTTATTTAACGAGAGTACATTAGGAAGTATTAATGATTGGGTAAGAGATGGTGGCAAACTTATTGTCATGGGCAATGCGCTAAACTCATTCAAGGGCAAGGATGGTTTTGGTATAAAGGAATATTTAGAGGACAAAAAGAAAAGTAAAGATGATGAGCCTGAACTTGAGTCTTTATTAAAGCCCTATGAATCGCTAGAAAGGGAAGGATTAAAGAGTTCAATATTTGGAGCTATTTTTAAGATAAAACTGGACAATACCCATCCATTAGCTTACGGCTATGGAACAGAGTATTATTCTTTGAAAACTGATGAAATGCGCTTAAGCTTTCTTGAGAACGGTTCCAACGTAGGAGTAATTAGAGGAAAAGCAAAGCCTGTAACTGGCTTCGCAGGTTCAGAAGCACTGGACAACTTAGATGATAGTTTGGTTTTTGGTGTTGAGCCTAAAGGTAGAGGTCAAGTGATTTATATGGTGGATAACCCATTGTTCAGAGGATTCTGGGAAAATGGGAAATTGTTATTTTCCAATGCAGTATTTATGGTGGGGAATTAACGAAATAAATTATAAGCAACAAAAAACCCAGCTAACTAGCTGGGTTTTTTGTTTTATTGAAGTTCTATCTCTTCGCCAAATTTATTGAGTATTTGAAACTCAGTAACGGCTAGTGAAGAATCTTGAATTAATTTTATCCATTTGAAATAGCGCATGAACCATTTCAATCTTCTAGACATAGTGCCCTTTGTAAAGAAAGCATAAGTGAACGGATGTAACACAACCGTAATATCTTTCTCATTTTGCTGAGTCAGTAAGTAATCGATGTTTCTTTCTATTTGATCTGTGATCATTATAGATGCGCTGATTTTTCCAGTACCATTACATGAAGGGCAAACTTCCTTGGTAATGATATTCATCTCTGGTCTTACTCGTTGACGGGTAATCTGCATCAAACCAAACTTGGACAATGGAAGCACAGTGAATTTGGAACGGTCAGGAGCCATTTCATCCTTCATTATCTTATGGATGAGCTTCTTGTTATCCATCTTCTTCATGTCGATGAAATCGACAACAATGATTCCACCCATATCACGCAGCCTCAGCTGGCGCGCTATTTCCTTAGCCGCTTCTATATTTACTGATAGTGCAGTAGCTTCTTGCCCATCTTCTTTGTTGGACTTATTACCACTGTTGACATCTATTACGTGCAGTGCTTCTGTATGCTCAATGATTAGGTACCCACCACCTTTTAAACTTACAGACTGTCCAAAGGCAGATTTGATCTGCTTTTCAACACCAAAAACCTCAAATATCTTGGCCTTACCGTTGAAGAGTTTTACAATCTTTTCTTTATCTGGTGCGATTTTATGAATATAGGTTTTTACCTCATCGTAGATTTCCTGATCATCAATATGAATGTTATCAAATGATTCATTCAATACATCTCTAAGGATGGTGGAAGCCTTACCCATTTCACCGATAACCCTGTCTTTAGGTTTGGCGGTTTTAAGTGTCTGCGCGCCATCAAGCCACAATTTTGTTAAATTTCGTAGGTCAGCATCAAGTTCTTTTACCTCTTTGCCTTCGGAAACGGTACGAATGATCACCCCAAAATTTTCAGGTTTGATAGACGACACTAGGCGCAATAGCCTTTTGCGCTCTTCAGCGCTGGTTATTTTCTTAGATACATTTACTGTGTTCGAGAATGGAACCAGTACCAGGTATCTGCCTGGAATTGACAACTCACAAGATAGTCGTGGACCTTTTGTTGAAATAGGCTCTTTTACAACCTGAACCAGAATTTGCTGATTTTTAGAAAGAACGTCAGAGATCTTCCCATGCTTATCTATTTCAGGTTGAATATGGAATTTGTCCAGTTTGCCGGAAAAATCCTTTCTCTGTAGGCCTCTTTTCGTATAGCTCTGGAGCGAATTATAATTCGATCCTAAATCGAGATAATGCAAAAAAGCATCCTTTTCATAGCCAATGTCTATGAAAGCAGCATTTAAACCTTGAACCACTTTTCTAACGGTACCAAGGTAAATGTCTCCTACAGTAAACTTATTTCCATCTTCTTCATGATGGA
>CAYGNU010000035.1:0-16456 GCA_964351175.1 uncultured Roseivirgaceae bacterium
CACTTGAGTTCGTTCTCATTTTTTTATTTTTTACCTTTGATAGTTTTTAAATTTATTGGTAATGGATTTGCTAAATCAGATGAGCCAAGAGTAAATATCTGTTCACTGAATGAATTACTTGATGTAGCAACAAATCGACCCTGACTTTGGGTATGATTTGCACCAGCCAAGGGAAGAAAACCTCCACCACCTAAATTATCCCAAGATGAACTCCCATCATTCCAAATCATAACCTCTAACTGCTCTCGTTCAGCAAGGACAGTTGAAACATCGCTCTCAATACCCCAACTTAGACCTATAGTGGCTGTAACGCCTGAAGGGGCAACATTACCATCTGATATCTTCCAATATTCTCCAGAACTAATTGTTGCTATTTGGCCTGGATTAGTTGGTATCAAATTATCAACTAAAGGATCACTTGTAGGATCCCCTTCAAAATATTGAGCCTCCCAAGTAAGTCCACCTGTAGAAACACTATTTAAAGTTGCTGGACGCCAATTAGTAGCACTCCCAATTGGAAAGTCAAATCCACCCCCAATTAGACTAATATCTCTAGAGACTCTACCGTTTACAAAGGAATTGGATCTCCCTATAGTAGGTACAACAGTATTAGCAGAAATATTTAATATATTACCATTCATACTAATAATTCCACTTTGCAAGAAAAATCTATTCCCCCCTACTTCCAATCCTCCATTAATTTTATCAAACCCTGCGGCATTATTGAGTGAGAGTCGATTAAGTCTATTTCCACCAATAAAATTTCCATCAATAATTTGTCGGTTAGATCCCCAAAGTTGAACATTAAGCGCATTGCTCCCTCCTACAAATACCCCTCCTGTGTACGAAATGTTACCAAAAATTCTAAAATTGCCAGATGAACCTAAATTTAGCTCTCCAGCAATAACATTTACATCTCCCTGTACCAATTGAAAATTGCCCTGCCCGATATAAATACCACCATCTACATTCAGATCAGACATTATAAATGACCCTGATAAACCGGTATTTAAACTACCATTACTTATTAATGTATTTCCATTAATAGTAATGTTTCTATTATTTATATTCCTTAAATCGGCTCCATTGATTATTAAATCTTCGCAGATTATAACATCATTATTGGGAAAATTACGATCACCAGAACCACTTAAAGTTAAATTTCTTAATGTGGTTATGCCTCCCAAAACATTATAACTTCCAGTACCTGCATATTCAAGTCCGCCACCTGAACATGAAAGGAAGGTTCCAGAGAAAGCAGGAAGATCAGCACTGATCCCGTTACTTATGATTCTAAGATCTCCAGTTCCATCTAAAATTCCCAATCGATGATTTGATGTACCGTCAGCAATTTCTAATACCCCACCCGATTGAATTTCTGTTCTATAGAAGCTTGTATTATCCTGATTTACTGTGAGTGTAAAACCACTAGGAACAATTACCACTGAACCTGAAGGAACACCACCACCTGGCACTGCCACATCATAAACATCACCATCATACCCGCCATCAGTATCCACAGTGTAAGTAGCCACATTATCTGGAATTGCCTCATCTATACCTGCAAAGTAATCGCCAGTAATACCATTGGCATTCTCACCTGTAAAATTAAATGAGATTATATTGAGTGCTTCATCTACTTCAGCGGTAGTGAATTTATTAATATCGTTAGTAGCATTATCGAATGATAAAATTCTTGCTGCAATATAATCTGACTCAGCACCGTCATCTGCGAGTACTAACGCATCGTTATAACTAAAATCAATATCAGCCATAAAATCGCCAGAACCAAAACCCGTAGCATTAAGTGTCCAATAATATTGTAAAACATTATTAATGTCGCCACTTGCCGTCAAATCATTACCATCATTAATTGTTGGATGAAATTCATTAGCCGGACTCACAAAAATTGTACCTCCGTCAACCCCAGAAGTACCAAAATCAACAATAGTAGGTGTATAATATGTTTGACCCATTGGATAAGTAAAATCAGCAGATGAACTACCTGCAAATACTTTCCCAACTCCTTTGTCTGCAAATGAACTATTTGTTCTAATCATATTTGATACTGAGAAAGCCTGCACAGGGGTTATATCTGCTGATGCACCAAACAATATATTACTGCCACCTATATCAAACACACCTCCATCAAGCCTCAATCCACCATTTATATTAAAATTATAACCGCTACCAGAAGGTATTTCAACACCGTTGGCGTTTTCGATAGTAATTATACCAACTTCGCTTGTACCTGCTGTTGACCTAAATAATAATTGCAAAGCGGAACCTGAAAATTTAATTCCTTCTCCACCAGCACTAACATGATCACCTTCTATTACCGCATTACCGTTTAGATCAATAGTATTTATACCACTATCTACAGTGCCCTCACCATGAATGAAGAACCCGTCAACTGTAATAGGAGAATCCACAGTTAATGATCCTGGATTCGCTTTTGTGAAATTAAAGAATGTGGTATTACTCATACCACTAAGCGATTGTGTAGTACTGCTAGTAAATGAAGTAGTATTTGAAGCAGGTGTAAAAGTACCGTCATTTATAAAATCTCCGTCCAAACTCAACCCTATGCCTGCCGCATTAAGTGTAGCTCCGCTATTAATTGTTAATGTACCACCAATTGTAAGTTGATTAATACGTAATCTGGCCGTTGGATTGTTAGTACCATTTATATTGACATCTGCCAATGAAATCGTAGAATTAATTCCAAAATTTGTTTGCCCGGCCGGTGTATTTCCATTAAAAATATCAATTGTACCTGTTACATCACTAACATCTGGATCTAGATATAGCGCTGCAATAGTTGGACTTGTTTGATGTCTTTCAATGGCCAATGTTCCCCCTGTGTAGGTAAACTCACTACCTACATTATAAATTTGTAACATCCCTCTGGTGCTTTCAGGCCCAGCTTGCGTTCCTATTCTCACATCTCCGCCAGTCTGAATGTATTTTAGAATACCCGTATTAGCCGTAGTTATTGGTCTTAGCTGCGAGCCAATATTTAATGCTCCATCAGATATCTCTAAAATCGCATTTCCAGATGAAGAATATTCAATGAAATTATTTCCATTTCCAACAGCATCATCCATATCAAGAGTTCCTCCATCGATGATTAAAGAACCGTCTAATAATATTCCAGAATTATCACCACTCACATTAGCTGTTCCTTGTGTGAGTTGCAAGCCACCAGAAGCAGGAATATTAAAGCTAGCACCACCAGTAGTCAAATTCACATTAATTGCTGGATCATTAAAAACTAAAGTTCCGTTTTGTATTTCTATAGCTTTTGTCGCTCCATTAGTTGGTCCATTTAAAGTAAACGCGTTATCAAATGTAAAAGATGATGTAATGTTATTTCCTTTATTAAGTGTGAAACTGTATACACTGGCATCGTCACCTCCATTATTTTGATAAGAATGACTTCCTACCCCTCTCAATCGGAGATTGATATAATCCTCATTTGAGGCTGAAGATAATTGCAGTCCATCCACTCCACCTGCTGCCGAATTTTGAATTATATCTCCATGTACAATTAATTCACTAACATCAATAGTAGTGTTTGGATTTCTAACATGTACGACAGCACCGGAATTTATGATTTCTAAATCTCCAAATACCTCCACAGTTCTACTTGCATTATTAGGATAAGCTAATTCACCATTACCTCCACTATCATTACCATTAGCATTATTTCTAAATATTCTTAGATTTCTATCAACTGATATATCACCAGAAACACCATTACTTAATACTAAATTTACATCTCCAAGTAGTTCAAAGTCACCTCTAACTGTCACATCTGTTGAAATTCCAAAATCTCTATCCACTGCTCCCCAGCCATTACCAGCTATAAGTAAATTGGGTGTTTCAACTGGTATATTATTATAAGTCCCATTTTGCGTAGATTCATATGCTAAATAGGAGGAGTCTTCTGCAATAAAAGCACCAAGATCTACAATACTAAAGTCCGGGTCAACTCTATTTCCACCCGTTGATCTTAACCAAAACATACCCTCACCACTAATAATGGTAGCTCCAGCAGGATCAAACGCCCCACCCGGATTAATACATAAAGTAGGGCGAAATTGGAAATTATAAGAATAAAATCTTTCGGTAGGGTTGCCAGTAATATCTAACATTTGGGTAAATCTTAATTCCGCAACGGTTTCTAAAGCATTAATTTGCAAACCTTGTGGCTGCCCTCTTCTTGCAGTATTAGGATCATCCCAAGGTACCCAACCAATAACTGCTATATCACCTGCTTGAGGATAATCACCTGCTACAGGTTGTCTACTATCATGCACCTCATCGGCATCTACAGTCCCATTACCATCAATATCGTTAGTAGCAAGCGTCCATCTATTTCCATCTCTCCAGAGAGCAGTAGCTGAATTACCAAAAAGTCTCGTATAAAATACTTGCACACTACCAATAAACCTACCAGATTGCCCTGCAGTATAGGAGGCCTCTTCTAATGTAAATCCCGCATCAGCATCACCATTAAATGTAATGACATTAGTTCCAGAATTAACACCCTCGTTTTGAACAACCCCGGGAACACCCGTAGTGTTGTCGTCTTCATATCTTCTTGTGAATGGCATCTGAGCTAATACTTTCCCAGCTACAAATAACCCTTCGTTTGCAGAGCCATCAAGATCAACATCATAATAGGTAAATTGATACTGAACTGTTGGAAGAACTGTAAAATCTTCAAAATCGACTTTCCAATAATAAGAAAGCACATCACCTGATGGAGCGGTAGTTCCAAGAACATTATCTACAGGTCGAATGGTGATATACCCATCATCATTGAAATTACTAACTGTAACGGTTGCCGGAGAATATTTAGAATTATTACGTAACAGTTCAGTGGCATCCGTTCCTATTCCAAGAGGGAAAGTGTAGTTGCCATTACCTGTAATGAGTAATGACAGACCACCATTTGATGCCAGACCATCTGAAATAATCATATCGGATGGGCTAAATATATTATTCTCAGAACCACCATCAAGCGTTCCATTCTGATTTACATCATATTCGGCTTCATTAGTTAAATTTTCATCTAAAAAGTCAATGGTCAAATTATTATCCTGAATATTAAATCTCCCGTGTCTGTAATCGAGATAGTCAATCTTTAGATCTGAGTTCAGCGTAATTATTTCATCATTACTATTTAATTTAACAGCTCCAAATCTACTACTGTCCGCGGTAACAAAGATAGTTGCTGGACCACCATCATCCCTTAATTTCAATATATCATTATCTCCGTTTGAGGCGGGATCATTGTTGAAATTGGCTGGATTATAAACCGTCATCACATCATAATTCACCAATGTATCTGCATACATTCTAATACTATGCGTACCCTGATCTAGGGTTCCGCTTAAAACCTTAAAAGAATCGCCATCTACCCTTAGTAAATTATTGTTATTACCATTTCGATTGACTTTGCCAGACTCTAAAGACATTACCTTACCGGTAGGTCTATCAACAACCAAATTCCAAAATCGTTGTTCATCACCAGTCCCGCCAGTTCTATTTAAAAATGTCATCGTTGCATTATCAACTCCATTGAAATAAGTAGTATTTCGTTTACCCCCAGCGTATACATAATCTGCCCCGGCTTCTATAGTAAAATCACTTCCAATGTAAACATCGTTACCATTATGATCAAAAGTAACTCCTGTTTCTATTGTAAGATCATTTAAAACAACTAAGTCAGGATTTACAATATTGGTGATGTTCCCTCCAGTTCCCGAAGCACCCGTAATCAGTTCAACTTCGGTACCAGTACCGCCTGTTTTTCTCATTATAACATTCCAGAATGGTGCTAAAGAAGCAATATTGTAATTATTATTTCTATTAATCTCCATGATTACGGTACCTCCTGTAACATTTTGATTACTAGGATCACTCGCTATAAATATACCCCCAGTATTGGCACCAGAAGGAGCACCAGCTACTCTTAAAGTTCCACCTGACATATTGAATGTATTACCCGGATAGGTTAAACTGAAAGCATAGTATTGAGTACTAATGCTATTACCAGTCACATTCACAGTTCCGCCACTCTGGGTGTAACCTCCAATATTTGTAGGCCCTTGAACTGAGGTTCTTATTTGATTTACAGTTACCACGCCTCCCTCAACAATAATATTACCATTAGCCCTAGTGGTAATACCGCTACTTACTGGTACATCGAAAGTACCATCAGAAACTTGAAGTGTACCATAAGGAACTACAGCCGCTCCACCTGTTTTAGTTGTAGAACCACCATTGACCCACAATCTTGCAGACTCAAAAATACAGTAGTTGCCAGTATTATTTAATAAAGGAACATTAACATTGGTATTCAGTCTAACTGTACCTCTTATTAAGCCAAGTGCATTGGCATTAGTGTTTAATTGAGGAGAATCAAAAGAGTAGTCTACAGGTCCAAAAAGATTAAAATTAGCTGCACTAGATGCATTTATATCTAGGATGTATGTTTGATCATCTCCTTTGTCAATTTCAATTCGATAAAAATTAGTAACTCCAAAACAGTCAATGGTTTGATCTTGATCATCGCTCAAGAAGTTAGCATCTACTATACCATCTGCGGCCTCATTATTATTATTAGCGGCAACTCTTTGCGTAAATTCTACACGACCCTGATTAGAAAAATCACCATAAAAGTTAAATTCATGTCGCGCGTTACCAGTACCCACATTTATTTCTGCTGATCCTGCAACACTTACGTCTCCATAAGATGTTATAATTCTATTATTAATACTGTTATCGTTGATTTGTAATACACCCCTTGTAATTGTTAAGTCGCCATTTATTGTGTAATCAGAAACTAATGTGGCAATAGAAGCTGCTGAATTAAGGTTTATAATTACATTATTAAACAATCTATCTTGATCCAATGAGAGCCCTGTTCCTCTAATTTCTACGGTTCCGCCAACGATAGGATCAGCGAACAAGGCTGTTCCACCCGTTGGAAAATTATCTACACCGCCATTTCCAGATATACTGATTGTCCCATTTCCTGAAATATTAAAAAAGTCATGACCAGTTGTTGTTCCAACGGTAAGACTTCCATTAACTTCCAAGTTTAAACCATCATTATCATCAGAATCCATTGTAATATTATCACCAGAAAGTATAGTAACATTATCAGTTGATGAAGGAATCAAACCAGTTACCGGCACTCTAAGCAGACCTGCTGGATCTGTAGTCCATGTCAGTGGATCATTCCAATCACCTGAAGTGAATGAATAGACATTCCCAGGAATCAATTGTGTACCACGTCCAATTGTGTAATACCCTGAAGGCAAATCAGTATTGCTTACATCAACCACTAGTTGATCACCATTTTCTATTGAATAACCATTGACTACTATTCGTGAGAAATTGGAAGCTAAATCAGGTCTGTACAAAATCACATAATCAGTAGGACTACCTATTGGAGCCAGGCCTGCTGTCCCAAAATCAAACCTAAACTCTAAACTTGTTGAACTAGAAGTTTCTAAATACCAACTTCTTGCCCATCTATCCGTTATTTCAGGCTCTCCTAAATTTGCAGTATTATTATCTGCATGTGGTGTATCGTCATGCGCAATAAAAACAAACTCATTAGAAGCGTTCAGGCTACCATTTTGTTCCGCTATTTGCAAGGCGTCAGAAAAACCTGATTGTGAAGTTTTTTCAGATCCATCAACCGTCCCTATTCCAACTAAATCATTGTTAAAAGTAACATCACCAGCATTGAAATAATCATTCGCACCTATCGAAATAGAATATTTCTGGCTTAAATAATTTTCTATAATTATTCTCTCAGCAGCATTTAACGCATCTTGATAAATGATGACTTCGGCAATATCTCCATCAAAGCTTCTGTTATCCCCTAAATTGAAATTACCTATGTATAGTGGTGATGCTTGATTTGGTAGTGTAGTGGTAACATTAGAACTTGCATTATTTGTAGAGTTCATGTAAATGTTATACTTATTGCCGGCTAAAGTCTGATCGTAAACACTTGAAAATAGATTGGGCGCATTCGATAATGCTATGTTTGAAGTTGCGCCATTACTAATGTCAGTTGTCAAATTACCTCCATTTCTATAAATACGGTAAGATTGATTGACACCTGCACCTGTTCTTTTATTCAAAATTCCTTGAACTCCATTTGATGATGGATTTAAAACTATAAAAAATGACATACCTGGAGCACCATCTAATAGATTATTGTCAGGGATTGCTAAATGAAAGTTTGAGGATCCACTAGGACCAAAATTCATGGAAGGTAAATTATTTAGGCTGGCATTATTTGCAGAGTAAGTTGGTTGTAAGGTACCATTTCCTTGTACCGCATTTAACCCATTTCCAGACTGGTCTGCCCAGGCTGAAACGTTTCCTGATTGAGTCACTCCTGCATCAGCCCTTAGCCAAAGAACATTGCGAGGGCCAATAGAACCATCACCTGTACCTATACCTGCAGGACCGGTTTGACCAAATGAAATCGATGTTATAAAAACTAAAAAAATGTAAATCTTTCTCATAATAAAAATTGCTCAACTATAATAGTATCGAGAAGTAGTGTAACTTATAACTCGCTTATTATTAACATCTTAATATAAAACAAAAATATTGATCTCTCACATCTTAGGAAAATTTTTAGACATATAAACCTATGATCTATTCCTATATTTTCTTTCAAAGGATAAAAGTAAGTAAAATACTATTTTGTTCAATGGCTATATACGATTTAATATATTAAGGTAACTTGTAAGAAGAACACTTTAAACATACAATAACCCAATCTTTAAGAGAATATAATGAGCAACTTCAAATTCTAAATATAATTATATAGGTTTACAAGAATCGATAATTTGGGTGAGTACAATAAATTCATAAATGGTTCTTAATTACATCTGGTTTGCATTCTTTATTATTGCCTTCGTTGTTGCACTTATAAAGGTCATTTTTCTTGGCGATTTGGAGGTATTCACCTTAATGGTAAATGCTACTTTCGACATGTCTAAAACAGCAGTGAACCTTTCTATTAGCCTATTAGGTGGCATGTGCCTTTGGCTTGGGTTAATGAAAATCGGTGAGAAATCTGGTTTGGTCAGTATATTAACAAAATTGGTAGGTCCGTTTTTTAGCAGACTTTTTCCTGAAGTACCAAAAGATCATCCTGCGACAGGGTCTATTATCATGAATTTTTCAGCCAATATCCTTGGGTTAGATAATGCCGCAACACCAATAGGACTAAAGGCCATGAATGAAATGCAGGAATTAAACCCTGATAAGGATACTGCTTCTAACGCTCAAATAATGTTTCTGGTGTTAAATACTTCAGGGCTCTCTATTATACCATTAACTATCCTCATTGATAGGTCAGCACAAAATGCTGCAAACCCTACTGATGTCTTTCTACCTATACTTCTAGCCACTTTTTGCTCAACTATAATTGGATTAATTACAGTTTCTATTTATCAAAAAATCAATCTATTAGATAAAGTAATCCTTGCCTATTTAGTTGGCTTGACCACTGTCATTGGCCTTTTAATCTTTTATTTGACCACGCTTAGTCAGGCTGAAATGAATCAGTTCTCTTCCTTTCTTAGCAATTTCATCATCTTTGGAATGATCATATCCTTCCTGCTTTTAGGTTTTAGAAAAAAAATTGATCTTTTCTCAACTTTCATAGAAGGAGCAAAAGAAGGCTTTGCAATCACGTTGAAAATCGTTCCTTTTTTAATTGCATTTTTAGTTGGTATTGGCGTCTTCAGAGCATCTGGAGCTTTTGATTATTTAATTGAAATTTTAAGATACTTAATTGGATTGACAGGTGTCAATACAGACTTCGTAGATGCCTTGCCTGTTGCCCTGATGAAACCACTAAGCGGAGGCACAGCCAGAAGCATGATGTTAGAAACCATTGATGTTCATGGCGTTGACTCATTTGTAGGTAAATTAGCAAGTACTTTGAGGGGTGCCACAGAAACTACCTTTTACATTGTAGCGGTGTATTTTGGGTCCGTAAATATTAAAAATGTGAGATATGCTATAACTGCAGGACTAATTGCTGATTTAGCAGGCATAATAGCGGCAATAGTTTTTGGTTATATGTTTTTCCATTAAAGTGCAAATGACTATATTCAAAAGATTAAATAAGGTGAAGCTATGAGCGAAAAGAAAACAGACATTCAAAAGACTATCTATGATAATGCTAAGAGCCATTTCTTAGGTAATTTTCCCGATTCGTTACCTATAGAACAAGCATACGTTCATATCGGAATGTATCTTGGTTGGGTTATCGATAACGACTTATATTCAGAATATTTTGAAGAAGAGGCAGATATGCAGATTTTCAGATTCAAAAGAAGAGAAATCTCTTGTACTATTTTAAGTGAAATTTGGGATGGCTATCTTGGTTTTGAACTATTCAACAAAAGTGGCAACATGTTTACCTATTATTATTATGGGGGTGGTTTATACAAAAGTGACTATGATGAGGTACTCGTTAAGAAACTACCATCTATATACCATGTTAAAGACTCATGGGACCACTATGAGGCCATTAAAAAAAGAATTGACGTTCGTTACACAGACTGGATGAAACTAGTTGGAAAACAATAAGCCTTGAAAATCAAGGCTTTTTTTATTTAACTGCTCCTTTTTTATCAAGAACTATTCGGTCCTCAATTTCGGCCTCACCTAAATAATTCTCAATATCATACTCTATAATAATATCTCCAGTATTATTATTTATCAGAAGTTGCTTAGGAGCTGTGGCTAACATTATATCTTTTTCCCAAGCTAAACCATCTGAAGTATATATCTTACAGATGCTGGCAGCGTATTCTTCTTGGTCAGGAAGTTGAGTGTAAAACATCATGTAATAAAAGTGCCCCGCTTCATCAGCAGCTAACAAATTATTAATGACATCAAGGTTTTGCTTTTTGAAGTGGTCATTATTCACTTTAAAATTTACTTTCATTTCCTGAGTTCTTGAATTTGTTATCAGCGCAAAATAACCTTCCGCTGGTTTTATTCCTGAAAAATATAATCCAGCAGTAAGCTCATTATTAATAATTAGTGGCGCATATTTAGATAACCCTACATTTACCTCAGAGAATATTGGAATTGAGTCTGATTCACCTATCAACCATTTCACCCTTTCTTTTAAAGTGCTTAACAGTTCTGCACTTCTCTTCTTCTCACTTATAGTTTCATCAAGACTCGATTTTAAATATCTCTGCAGGCCATCTAAATCTTTATACTGAGCACCAATAAAACTCTCATAATTCCTACTGTCCTCGACAAGGTTTCTACCCATTAAAATATTAATCAGGCTATCTTTATCATTCACATATTTAAAATCAGCCTCTGCTACTTTTAACTGATAAACAAAGTCACTGCTATCTCTAAAAAAAAGGTGCTCCATTAAGTTTGACTTTCTTTTAATGTCCGCAATTTTATATTTAAACAAGTGCTCAGGCATTGGGTCATCATCAAATTCTCGAAGTTTTGACAGCACGCCATCCATAGGTTTTATTCTATCCACTAAGGAAATTGAGTCAATCATAATACGTTCTTCGAGCCCATTAAGAGATTGATCATACTCTATTAATTCAGTACGCATAGGAACAATTACCTCCCTCACACCTTCCTTAACTGATTCAACCCACTTTTCGAAATCCCAAAAATCAACATTATCAGATGTAATATCAGCGACAGACTCACCGTCCTTCTTATAATCTACAATATCAGCCATATGTTTGGCTGGGGCGTAACCCGGTTTATCAATTTTCTTTAGAGTAGACTCGTAATAGCCAAAATTCTGCTGAGCCAAATTAGCATTTACCTTTAACTGCTCTATTCTATCAAGCAAACCTTCATTTGACTGGAGGTATAATATCGTTTGGCTAGGGTAATCGGCTTTTATACTTTTAAAATCACTAACAACTTTCTGATAAGTTGTTTTAGTCTTCTCATAATAAATCTGTAGTTCCTGAACTTTAGACTTTCGCTCTGAGAGTGCCTTCGTCCTATTCTCAATATCGAACTGAACATCTGCTAATTTAACCCCAAACTTACCAGTCCTAATATCACGCCTTTGAAAAGCTTGATAGAACTCCTCATTTTTCTTAGTTACTTCTTTTTCATCAATGAATTTTAATGATTGATCGAAGTAGTACAAAGCGGAATCTACATACAACACTAATTTTTCCGCATCAAAAAGAATATCAGATGAAGCAACCTGCCTTTCATAAAGATAAGCCATCTGCAAATTAGCATTTGGTTCTTCTACATTTTTTGGATCTTTAATAAAGGTTTTTAACAAAGGATCAGAATCCTTATAATTGCCAGTTTCTATCAAATAGAAGAGGTCCTTGTATTTAATTTTTTGTGCTTCAACAAGGTTATTGAATAGCAGAATAGTTAGAAGTGAGCTTAAGATTGTTTTCATAACAAAGCCAATTACCTTACCAATTTAAAAAAATATGTTGGTTTAACCATTGAACATCCCTTTAAGCTGACTGAGCTTATGCTGCAAATCACCATCTGAGGTTTGTTTCTCAACTTTTTTAGCCGGCTTAGGCTGTGATTTCATTGCAGGAGCTTTTCCAAACGGATCACTCTTCATAGATAAAGCTATTCGCTTTCTATTTATATCCACCTCTGTAACTGTAACAGTGACTTTTTGTTGAACGGCTACCACATCTGCAGGGTTTTTAACAAAAGAATCTGACAGATGACTTATGTGTACTAATCCATCTTGATGCACACCTATATCAACAAATGCACCAAAGTTAGTGACATTAGTAATTAGCCCTGGTAAAACCATACCAACTTTTAAGTCACTCATTTCATTAACCCCTTCCTGAAAATTGAACACTTCAAAGCTCTCCCTTGGATCTCTCCCTGGTCTAGCAAGTTCATCAACAATGTCAGTTAAAGTAGGTAATCCAACTTTATCAGTAATATAGTTTTTGAGAATAATTTTACTTCTAAGATCGGCATTGCTCATCAAATCATTAACTGTACAGCCAAGGTCTTTGGCCATATTCTCTACAATACCGTAACTCTCTGGATGTACAGCAGATTTATCTAACGGGTTTTTAGAGGATTGAATTCTCAAGAAGCCTGCCGCCTGTTCAAAAGCCTTATCCCCCAGTCTAGGCACTTTAGTCAGTGCACTTCTATCCTTAAATGGTCCATTCTCATTTCTAAAGGTCACAATACTTTTGGCTAATTGAGGCCCAAGTCCTGATACATAGGATAGTAACTCCTTGCTTGCCGTATTGAGCTCAACACCTACTGAATTTACACAACTCATTACTACATCATCTAAACCATGCTTTAAAGCGTTCTGATCAACATCATGCTGATATTGCCCTACTCCAATAGACTTTGCATCTAGCTTAACCAATTCAGCTAGTGGATCCATTAATCTTCTACCAATAGAGACAGCACCCCTTACTGTAACATCATGATCAGGAAACTCATCTCGTGCAACTTCTGAAGCAGAATAAATGGACGCACCACTCTCGTTTACCATCAATACTAATATTGATTTTGGGAGCCCAAGATCTTTTACAAATTTCTCTGTTTCTCTACTTGCTGTGCCATTACCTATGGCAATTGCCTCTACATCATATTTTTCACAAAGATGCTTAACAAGAGCTCCAGATTCAGCTATCCTTTTCTGAGGCTCATTCGGATAAATCGCATCATTATGAAGTAATTTTCCCTGTTTATTGAGCACCACAACTTTACATCCAGTCCTAAAACCAGGATCAAGCGCCAATACATTTTTCTGCCCTAATGGTGCTGCCAGTAATAACTTTCTTAAGTTTTCCGCAAATACATTGATAGCATCTTCATCAGCTTTAAGTTTCGTAGCTACTCGCATTTCAGTTTCCATAGAAGGTTTTAGCAACCTTTTGTAACTATCGGTAATGGCCATTTTAACTTGTTGTGCAGCTTCGTTCTCTTTGGTTATGAAAAGGTTCTCTAACAACGCTATGGCTTCTCCTTCTGGTGGTGCCACATCGAGTGCCAAAATCATTTCCTTTTCACCTCTTCTGAGCGCCAACAGCCTATGTGAAGGAATTTTTGATAACGGTTCATCCCATTCGAAATAGTCTTTGAATTTCTGTCCTTCTTCTTCCTTACCCTTGATTAGCTTCGAAACTATTATGGCTTCTTTCTCATAGTAAGTGCGCATCTTTTTCCTTGCTACCTGATTTTCATTTACCCATTCAGCAATAATATCTCTTGCACCCTGAAGCGCTTCTTCAACAGAATTAACCCCTAACTCATCGTTAATAAATTCACCAGCAGTAAGTTCAATATCCAACGACTCCAAATCAAAAAGGCGCTTAGCCAAAGGCTCTAATCCTTTTTCTTTAGCAATACTTGCTTTAGTCTTACGCTTTGGTTTATATGGTAAGTAAATATCCTCCAATTCCGCCAGAGTAACTGCTTTGTTAATTGCAGCTTCTAGCTCTGGAGTCAACTTCTCTTGTTTTTCGATTGATTTTAAGATGGCCTCTCTTCTCTTTGCTAATTCTCTTAACTGCTCTACCCTATCTCTGATATTCGCTATCTGCACTTCATCAAGACTGCCAGTTACTTCCTTCCTATACCTTGAAATAAACGGTATTGTAGCGCCTTCATCCAAAAGGTTAACAACCGCTGTCACTTGTTTCAAGCTAATATTTAACTCTTCCGCTACTTTTTGAGAATTATCGATCATATATAATTGAATAAAAAATTGAAGTAACAAAAGTATCAAATAATGAACTAGACCATTTAGTATAGCTCATTAGTTTTTCCACAATTTATATATAATTTTCTATCAACTTGGAACTTTATAACCCCTTAAATTACTTTGGTATTAATTGTGCTTAGCTAACTTTAAAAAATGACAAAAGCGATGAAAAAGGAATTAAGATTTTGGGTGATTATCTCGACAATATTTTTGTCATTATATCTATCAGGATTACATACTGAAGTGGCGGGCTTTGCACAGCGAATGATTTTAAGCACAGGACTTATAACACCAGAAAGTGAAGTAAATTATTCTGACAACAGTAAGAATGATTATAATTTCAAATTGAAAAACATTGATGGCTCTACAATATCCTTTAATGAGCTAAAAGGCAAAGTTGTTTTTATGAACATTTGGGCCACATGGTGTGCCCCTTGCATTGCTGAAATGCCAAATATTCAAAACCTTTATGAGAAGATGGACAGCTCTAAAGTGGCTTTTGTGATGCTTTCTACAGATCAATCGGAGGAGAAAGTCAATAATTTTATAGATAGAAAAGGCTTTACTTTTCCCGTCTACTTGGCCGCAAGTAATGTTCCTTCTGAATTCAGAGTGCCTTCTATCCCTACCACATTTGTATTTTCAAAAGAAGGAAAGATTGTAAGCAAGAATGTAGGAATGGCAAATTATGATAAAAAGTCGTTCATTAAATTTCTTAATGAATTAATGGAGGAAGACAATGATCAAACTAGTGATAAGTAGCCCGAAGCTCTTTGGCAACCTGAACCAGCCCAACTGTAGCTCTTTCTTGAACTAATTTCAGATTGTGTCTATCTCTTACATAAGGCATATTAGGATCTACAACATACACAGGGCTGCGATAAGGTACAAAATCAATTAAACTAGCTGCTGGGTAAACGGCTAACGATGTGCCTACCACAATAAATATATCTGCTTGTTCGCTTATTTTAGATGCAACTTCTATCATCGGCACCATCTCTCCAAACCAAACAATGTTCGGCCTTAGCTGTGAGCCCTTATCACATTTATCACCAATAGATATGGGTTTATCGCCTATATCATAAATTAGGTTTTCATCCTCAGTACTGCGCACCTCTGAAAGTTTTCCGTGAAGATGCACAACATTTGAAGAGCCTGCTCTTTCATGGAGATCATCTACATTTTGTGTTATAATGGTAACATCAAAATCACCTTCAAGTTCAGCTAATGTTTTGTGAGCTATATTTGGTTGAGCACTAGCAGATGCTTTCCTCCTTTGATTGTAAAAGTCTAATACTAGATCAGGATTATTATGCCAACCTTGTGGTGACGCCACTTCCATAACGTCATGTCCTTCCCATAGCCCACCAGCGTCTCTAAAAGTAGAAATGCCACTTTCAGCACTGACACCTGCTCCAGAAAGAACTACGAGTTTGAACATTAAGCGTTTGTCAAAGTTTACATTACATAAAACCCAAATGGTATTTGAGTTTTGCACATTGTTAAATGTAAAAATTAATATGGAAACCTCTTCAATTAAAAGCAGAATTACCCTAGATGTAAATGTAAAAGCACCTCCATTTAACCTCTCTGATGTTTATGAAAGACCTATTAACCTTGAAGATTTTAAGGGCAAAATAGTGTTTTTAGCGTTTTTCAGGCATGCTG
>CAYGNU010000036.1:0-16260 GCA_964351175.1 uncultured Roseivirgaceae bacterium
TTAGAGCTACTGCCGTTCTTTGACGAACTGAGTTGTAAGCAATGGCAACGAGTCTTTGTTCTCTTTCTACCACATTGTTAGAGAGCAATTTGATAAATTTTTGCGCAATTTCTCTATTAGAATACAGCAAGTCAAAAAATTCAATTTTTGGAATCTGTATAATTTCAGAATCTTCAATGGCCTCAGCAGAATCCATATGTTCTGTTTCTTTCAATAATGCCTCATATCCGAAGTAGTCATTGGCAGAATAAATACCTGTTATTAATTCTTTTCCATCCTCATTAGTTTTTATGGTTTTTACTTTGCCATTTAAAATCAAATAAAAATGATTTGGATAGTCACCCTCCCTGAAAATTTCATTTTTCTTTTTGTATATTCTTGGTCTTAGGGTAGAGGTAAAAGACTCTAGGTTTTGAATGGATTTAACATCAGAAATGAAATTATTTAAACCCTTGCTGTCAGGCTTGTACTCTTTGTTAATCGCTTCATATTTTTTTAAACGAGATTCTATTGCATCCAATAACTCAATATCATCAAAGGGTTTTGTTAAATAGTCGTCAGCACCTAAAAGCATTCCTTTTCTTAAGTCTGCATGTTCAGCTTTGGCAGTTAAAAAGATAAATGGTATTCTTTGAGTAGATTCCTTTTTTGCTAAGATGTGTAACACCCCATAACCATCAAGTTCGGGCATCATTATATCACATAGAATAAGATCAGGGTGGTCAGCCATGGCTTGTTCTACACCTTTTTTGCCGTTTTCGGCTAGGCTAACTTCATAATCTGCAAGTTCAAGAATCTCACCAATGTTTTCCCTTATTTCATTGTTGTCTTCAATAACAAGTATTTTTTTCATAGAGGTAATTTTACTTTAAAAGTAGTGCCTATATTTAGTTGACTATCAAAGGTAATGGAGCCAGACAGCATTTCAACATGTTTTTTCACAATATGAAGCCCTAGACCAGTACCTTGAATATTGGTTGCGTTTTTTGCTCTAAAGAACCTTTCAAATAGATGTTTTTGATCATTTCGATCAATACCAATGCCATGATCGGTAACATGCACATCTATACTGTCCTTACCATAGATGATATCTAAAATGATAGCAGAATTCTCATGAGAATATTTTATGGCATTAGATAATAAATTGATAAATATATTCTTTAGCAGCTTTTCATCTGATTGTAAGTTTCTTTCTTTCCCAAATTTCCTTAGTTCCACTTTTTGACCTTTTTTTAACACATCTTCTATTTGTGTTAATGCCTCCTGTGCTAAGTGGCTTATGTCAAACTTATTTTTTTGAATGTCAATTTTTCCTTCTTCAATTTTGGCTATTGATAGAAAATCATTGAGAATATTGTTAAGAATATTTATTGATGACTTGATTTTATCTACATGCCTAAATCTTTTTTCCTCTGTTCCAGGCTCATTATATTTAGATATGAGGGATGCAGATGATAAAATAGCACTTAATGGTGTTCTAAACTCATGAGATGCCATAGAAACGAACCTCGATTTTAATTCATTGAGCTCCTTTTCTTTTTCTAGGGCTATAACTACATCATCCTGAGCCTTTTTTCTTTCAGCAACTTCTTCTTCAAGGTGCTTATTAACTTCTTCTAGTTTTTTTATTGTTTCATCCAGTTCTTGAGTCCTTAGATTCACCCTCTTTTCAAGGTCACCTGCATATACTATTAATTGTTCTTCACTGTTTTTTAAAGCCTCTTCTATGACTTTTCGATCTGTAATGTCAATAATAAACGCTACGGTATGACTTTCATCATTAATGAATGTTTGATTAAGACTTATTTCTACTGCAAATGACCTCCCATCTTTCTTTTGGGCCAATAGGTCGCGTCCTCTACCCATTCTTCGGGGCTTAGGATCCTGTTTATATGTTTTTCTATGTTCTGCATGTTTTTTTCTTTTATCAGAGGGAATTAGATTGTCGACTGATAAATTGACTATTTCTGATTTACTGTATCCAAAAAGTTTAACTGCTGCTTGATTTGCCAAAACTATCATTCCGGTAGCATTGACCACAATTATTCCTTCTTCACATGTTTCGAAAATAGCCTGGTAAGTGGGTAAATGTTGTTGATCCATTATTTACAAGCAAATAGAAGCATCTCTCACTAATTTAATATAAGATGTCCACAAGGTTTAATATTTAAATACTAATTTAAGCAATCAGTCATGTTAAGGATTTATTAAAATGATAATATTGTCTAATATATTATATTAAATGTAATTGCTATTTTGCTTATTGATTTTATTCTATGCTTTGTAGTCTTTTCTTTTGTGCCGCCTCTTTTTTATTATCGCCTCTTCAAGGGGGTGAAGGTGATATAATAGACTTTACTGAACAGACGGCAGAGAAAGCGGAATTCTATAATACACAGGCTGATGAATATTGGCATTCTGATACTCAAATTGCCATGCTTTACGCAGACTCAGCGTATCAATTATCCAATCAATTAAAATTAAAAAATCAGATAAAAGTGAATGCCCTAGCTAACAAAGGTATTGCCAAATACACTTTGGGAAACTATAAAGAAGCTCTTTCCTATTATGATTCAGCCATAAACCTAGGCACAAAACTAGGTAGGGATGTTAACGATATTTTTCTTTACTCACTTAATCTGCTGAATAAGCAAAGTAATTTTAAGCTAGTTATTTCTAAGACTGATTCATTATTGGCCCTAGACAAATTGAATGAAACTGATAGGATAGCGTTTCTTATCATTAAGGCAAGAGCTATAGCAGAATCGGGAGGTGCTTTAAAGGCCAATGAAGTAATCAAAGAAGTTAATGTTGAAAATGCACCCCTAGAAGAACAGGCATCAATTATGAGTATCCAGGCGACCTTGGAAAACATAAAAGGGCATTATGGAAAGGCAATCAAACTTCTTGACAAGTCCAAGAGTATATATAAGTATAGTGGTGATTCAATAAGTATGGCTCGTGTTTTTTTAGAAATAGGTAAAATTTATACTGGATATGGAAGTTTTGACTCAGCCAGTATCAATTTAAAACATGGCCTTAGTCTTTATGAAAGGGCTAAATATTCCTATGGCATAGCCAAAGCACAATATTTATTAGGCACTCTTTATTATGAAATGGGCAAAGGGGATTTAGCCGTTGAGTTTTATTATAAAGCCCTGAAAATATTTGAAGAACAATCTAACCTTAAAGAGATAGCTGAATCTTATGCCGATTTGGCGTGGTTGTATTCCGGCCAGGATCAACAAAAGTCTTTTGATTTAATAAATGATGCCATTCGTATTTCACAGTCGATTGGTGATATTGGAGTTGAAGCAACGTCTTATAATTATAAAGGTGTGTTTTATGAAGAAATGAATAATCTAGATAGTGCTTTAACATGCTATAATATTTCATCAAAACTTAGAGCAAGTATTAATTACACAAAAGGTGTAGCAGCGGCAGAATTTAACAAGGGGTATGTATATGAGCAAATGGGTGATTATGACAAAGCTTTAGATATTTATCTCCGAACTTATGCTATAGAACTAGAGTTGGGAAATTCTCTTGGTGCTGGAATAAGTGAATACTCAATTGCTGGACTTTATATTAAGTTAAAAGAATATAAAAAGGCAAAACAATATCTTGACTTGGCATATAAACACTTACTTGAAATTCAAGCAAGATCATATTTAGTTGAGTGCTTAGAATATTATACTTTATATTATGAGGCTATTGGGGATGATAGCAATGCATTAAAGTATTTTAAGCTTCATTCTCAAATGAAAGATAGTGTTGATAGCAGAGAAAAAGATATTCTACTTGCAGAGTTGGAATCAAGATATACCTTGCAAAAAAAAGAAAAGGAGATTGAACTTCTAAGTCTTGAAAATGAAAACAGGAAGCAAAGTCAGGATTTGCAAGATCAAACCATTACTAATCAAAGGATCTTTATTGGCTTTATATCTACAGGTATTCTGAGCGTGGTAATATTGTTAATTATTACATTCCGGGTATTGCAGATAAAAAGTAGGAATAATAAAAGACTGGAAGCCTTAAACAAGGAGATCAGTGAACAAGCAGAAGAAATCACGGCACAGTCTGAGGAAATTCAAGAGGCCAATGAAGAGATAGTTTCATTAAACGAAGGCTTGGAAGATAAAATAGAAGTTAGAACAAAAGAGCTAATTGAAGCACATAAAGAATTGGATACTTTCTTTTACCATGCGTCTCATGATTTTAGAAGGCCTTTAACAACCTTCCTCGGACTTGCTGAAATTGCAAATACAATACTAGTAGACCCAAAAGCACTGGAATTGTTTGAAAAGGTGAAGGATACCGCAGGAAGCCTAGATAGAATGGTAGGAAAACTAAAAGCCATTAGCATCATAGGTTTTGATAAACTTAAATACACGCAGGTAAACCTAGAGGGGCTATTAAATAGGGTAGTTGATAAAAATCAAAGTTTGAAGAAAGATAATCTACTCAGTTTTAAATTTGATTTGAAAATAAAAGAGGTTTATACTTCCTATGATTTACTTGAGATAATCTTAGATAACCTTATTGAAAATGCCATCTTATATAAACGAAAGGCCACTGACTCTTGGATTAGTATTGATACCACAAAAAAAGATGGTTTTGCAGTATTCAAAATTAGTGATAATGGTCAAGGAATTGAGGAAGAGCTTAAGGATAGAATTTTTGAAATGTATTTCAGGGCTAATGAACTGTCGCAAGGTAATGGTTTGGGTCTTTATATAACTAAAAAAGCTGTTTCCAAACTAGATGGATTCATTGAGTTTGATACCAAAATTGATGAAGGCTCAACTTTTACTATTCATATTCCTCTAATTCTCTGATAATCAGAATGAAATTCACCTAAAACCTTATAGGGTAATTATTAAATCAGAATAAGTTTCTACCTTAAAAGTTAATTATTGGTGACAATGTTATAGATATTATATTTTGTAATACCTCATTATTACCTACTAATTAAGAATAATATTCCGTTAATTGTTTATTTATACAAATAAAATTCCACAAAAGTCTTTTATCATTTATTTCTTCGAGTTTCAGGTTCAATATATTGATGCTCAATTAGTTAATTTCTTACATGCAGTAAAGTAAGAATCAACATGATCGTGTTAGTTGCTTTTTGCCCATCTACCTTTGCATCATAATTACAAACCCAAAAAAAAGAAATGAAAAAATTATTGACAGTAGTAGCATTTGCATTATCAATTGCCACTGTATTCGCAGCAGGATCTTCTAAGATCAATGTATCAAGTGACTCAACAGCAACTTTTAAAGTGTATTACACTAACCAAGATGCCCAGAAAGTAAAAGTAACTATCTACAATGAGTCTGGTAAAAAAGTGTTTGGTGAAACCATCAAAAATTCTAACGGTTTTGTTAGACCTTACAACATGAGTGAACTTCCTACTGGAAATTACACTATTGAAGTAGCAGACAGCAAAGAAGTGAAATCATTCGAATTTGCTTATAACATAGTTTCTGATGATACTAACCTAACTGCTTTTGTAAACAGATATACTAACAACAAATACTTATTAGGATTAGGTAATGGATCAAATGATACTGTAACAATTAAAATTCTGAATAGTGAAGATGAAATTGTTTATACTGCTAATGAAGTTGTAGTAAATCAATTTGCTCAATTGTTCAACATCGAAACAGTAAATGGTACAATCACTTTCCAAGTTCTTAAAGGCGATAAATTGATCAAAGAAATATCTTTCTAAGATTGATAAGTTTGAAGTTGATTATGACCCTGCTCTGAAAAGAGGCAGGGTTTTTTGTTTTTATATCCTTATTGAATCACCTTTAATTTTGAATCAATATATTTATTTATTCTCTCCTCAAGTACTGTCAACGGAACAGAACCATTTTCCAAAAGGGCTTGATGAAACTCCCCGATATTGAATTTATCACCTAATTCTGCTTCAGCGAGTTTTCTTAAACTCTTAATTTTAATCTCACCAATTTTATAGCTTAAAGCTTGGCCTGGCCACCCGATATACCTATCGATTTCGGTAGTAACTTCATGAATTGAGAGTGCTGTATTTTCAGATAAGAACTTGAGTGCTTTATCTCTTGACCAGCCTTTAGAATGGATACCTGTATCAACTACTAAACGGCATGCTCGCCACATTTCATAAGTATACCTTCCAAACATTTCATAAGGTGTGGAGTACATACCCATTTCTTCACCCAAATATTCGCTATAAAGTCCCCAGCCTTCACCAAATGCACTTATATAATAGTTGTTCCTAAATTGAGGTACATCCTTCAATTCAGCGGTAACGGCTCCTTGCAGATGATGGCCAGGTACAGCTTCATGAAGGGTGAGTGCTGGTAATGTGTATAGCGTTCTACTTTTTAAGTTATAAGTATTAACCCAATAGATTCCAGCCCTTTTAGACTCCCATGAACCTTCTACATATCTTCCACCGGTATAAGTAGGAGCAATGTCTGCTGGCACAGGTTCTACGGTAAAAGGTAGGCTGTAAAGCTTGTTAAAAAGCTTTGGTAATTTTCCTTCGGCTTTTTTACTCAGCCATGCTGCACGATTTAGAAGCTCTTGTGAACTTTTAGCATAAAACTGTTCATCAGTTCTAAGGAAGTTCAAAAAGTCAGCAAAAGTGCCTTTAAATTCAAGCGCTACAATTATTTGGTCCATTGAAGCTTTAATTCTCTTTACTTCGGAAAGCCCAAGCTGATGTACAGAGTCGGCAGACAGTGGGAGAGTGGTGAAATGTCTTACTCTATTTTCATAGTAATCTTTACCAGCAGGCACAAAACTTATTCCAGGTTGTTCTTTGGCAACAGGCATATACTCATTCGTGAAAAATTCATTTATTTCCCCGTAGCTCTTTTGCAATGAACCAATTACTTCTATCGCATTCTTTTCTATCAACTCAGCATCTGTCTCATCTATGCCTGCAGGAAGCACTTTGATGGGCTCATAAAATGGAGAGTCTTGCAAATTTTCTACCACCCATGGTTTCAATAGATTTAGATTATTGTTTACAATGATTTTAGGAGCTACGATACCTTCGTCAATTCCCATCTTCATCAAAGCCAAATTATCTTGTAGTGATTGCTGATATTTCGGCAACCAATTTAAATAGTCATAGTAATCTTGAGCTGTATTGAAGGGTAGGTTAGGTAATATATAGGACATGTTGTTATAAAATCCACCTTCAGCATTGAAAGGAATAAAAAGCATTTTATACTTCACTCTATCAATGCTATTATTGAGACTGATGAGCATTACTTTTTTGCTAATCTTCTCTTGCTCGCTTAGTGTATTATCTTCAACACGCTCTAAACGGGACAGAAATAGTTGCAGGCTATCTGTATCTGCAAGTCTTGCTGTGAAAGAAGATGATTCCCATTCTCCTTTAGGGTGGTATCCTGTATAAAGACTGTCCTGGCTGGACTTCCCATATTTCTCTATTTTCTCAAATAGTGAATTGAGCACCTGGTTATCAGTTTCTTGCTCAATTTTTCGTTCAGTCTGGCAACTCAATATCAAGAAAGCAAAAACTATGAAGTAGATTCTCATTGTAAGTTTTTTGATTAAATTAAAGATAATGAAATAAATATAATGGGTATGTTGCATAAGATAAGCCAATTGGAATTCGTTGGATTCAAGTAAGCTTATGTGACTGAAGAAAACTATGATTTTTAGAAAAAAAGAGAACAAGAATAAATCAGTTAATGAAAGTCATTTGAAGAACCTTATGGTTTTGGCAATGGCTGATGGTCACTTATCTGAAATAGAAGAGCATTTACTTGTAGCCATCGCACATCGGTTAGGACTTAATGAAAAGGATGTAGCCGCAATTAAGACTGATGTTGAGAACGTTAAATTTATCCTGCCTGAAAAATATGATGATCGTATTGAGCAATTTTCTGATTTACTTATACTTATGGCCATTGACGGTCATATTGACCCTGAAGAAGAACAGGTTTGTAGAGATTTCGCTATGAAATATGAGTTAATGGATCAGGTAATAGAGGAGATGCTCTTGAAATATAGATAAGTTAAGAACTGTTGTCTTTAATTAGTTTTGGGCGATTAAATTAATATGCTTATTCGAACAGTCCAGAACTCAAGTACCGATCTCCGCGATCGCAAGTTATACAAACTATAACTCCACTTTCTAAATCTTTTGCCACCTCTAGTGCTGCAAATAGTGCTCCACCGCTGCTCATACCTGCCATTATAGCCTCTTGAGATGCCATTTTCTTGGTCATTGTAGTGGCTTGATCTGAACTGACATCCACAATTTGATCAACGCGGTGTGCATCATATATTTTCGGTAAAAACTCCTTCGACCAACGTCTGATGCCCGGTATGCTAGAACCGTCAGTCGGCTGGGTACCAACGATCGTAACTTTTGGGTTTTGTTCTTTGAGATACCTAGATACACCCATGATTGTGCCGGTAGTACCCATGGCAGAAACAAAGTGGGTTACTTCGCCTTTGGTATCATTCCAAATTTCAGGGCCTGTCGTTTTGTAATGGGCCATATAATTATCTGAATTGCCAAATTGGTTGAGCATGTGATACTCACCACTTGCAGCCATTTCCTCTGCTAAGGTTCTAGAGTATTCTATGGTTTTAGCGGCAGGGGTAAGGATAACTTCAGCGCCATAAGCGGTCATGCTTTGAACGCGTTCCTTTGTAGAATTGTCCGGCATTATTAAGGTCATTGATAGTCCTTTTAGGTTAGCAATCATTGCGAGTGCAATACCCGTATTACCGCTAGTGGCTTCTACTAACTTATCACCTTTTTTAATTTCACCTCTTTCGAGTGCACCAGCTATCATGCCCAATGCAGCACGATCTTTAACACTTCCTCCAGGATTTTGTCCTTCTAGTTTGCAGAAGATCTTTACATTTTTGTATGGATTCAAAGATGATATTTCTACTAAGGGAGTATTGCCGATAAGGTTTTCAATTGTCATACTTTTGATTCAATAGTTTGGGTTGTATTTATGGCTTCGCTATAAGTCAATTTGGAATTAGGAGGCACACTTTTAGTTAACCAAACGTTACCACCAATTATACTTCCTTTACCGACAATCGTATTTCCGCCTAAAATAGTAGCACCAGAATAGATGACTACATTATCTTCAATGGTTGGGTGACGTTTGGTTTTTGCGTCCTCTTTTCGTACGCTTAATGCGCCCAAAGTCACACCTTGGTAGATTTTCACATTGTCCCCGATAATTGTTGTCTCGCCTATAACTATGCCAGTGCCATGGTCTATACAAAAGTACTCTCCAATCTGTGCGCTAGGATGTAAATCTATGCCTGTTACACTGTGCGCATGCTCACTAATTATTCTGGGTATTAATGTTAGACCTTGCTTGTGAAATTCGTGAGCTATTCTGTGTGCGGCAATAGCATAAAAACCAGGATAGGTTTTAATTACCTCCACTTTTGATTTAGCAGCAGGGTCACCATTAAAAATTGCTGCTACATCCTTATCAAGTATGGCTTTAATAGCGGGTAAAGCAATAAAAATTTTCTGAGATGTTACTTTGGGATCTGACGCATCACATGCATTTTTTTCTAAAAGCTTTTGAATGTCAAGCTCAATGCTTTGATAATGCTCCTGAAAATCATCAAATGAATTATAATCTAAATTCGAGAACTCAGGGAAAATGATATTTATAATTTTCTTGAATACCTTAATGACCGCTTCGGGTGACGGGCACTCTTGAGCATTTCTATGAGTTTGATAAAGTAGTTGTAAAAAATCTTCTTTCACTGGGCTTGACTATTCATGTACATAATACACAACGCCAAAAGGAAAATTTTGATTAGAATAAATTGAAAAAAAGGAAAATTAATTTAGCATCCACTTCACCCTTGCCATAGTATCTTTTGAATCATTACCGTTTTCTATGTTTATTTTGAGCGTCTTTATAAGTTCATCAATATGAACTTTTGGATATCCAAACTTTAAAGCAAAGAGATTACAGAGCTTCATTTCTTCATGATGTACTTCTTTATCAATGATCATCATATGAACAAAATCATACATTTGCTGAAATTTTTCAAAGTCATCATCCGGAATCTCAAATAGTATATCACCACTTTTCTCAATCGACTTTAATTTGGAGGTTGATACACCATTCCTTTTAGCAATTTTACGGAGTAGTTCAGTTTCAGTATGATCAAATTTACCATCAGAAACAGCGATTTCAATAAGATATTTCATATGACTTCGAGCCGAACTTTTCTAACGTCTGAAGAGGCTAAGAATGTCACTAAATTTCATAATTGCTAATTATAGTTTTGCAACAATGAAGTAAGTTAACTTTTTTTATAATTTAAATTTAAATGATTGCAAATATTAAGAACATAAAGTTCGAGATTTAGTTAGTTTACAAAATTATGCTATCAATTTTCAAACTCATATTCAAAATAAACGGATGGAAGCTTTATTTGCCCACACCTAAAGAAGCATTTAATGCCATTGTAGTAGCGGCACCACATACGAGCAATTGGGATTTTGTCTACGCTTTAACAGCACTGGAGCAGCTTGGAGTTAACCCAAGATTTACTATTAAAAAGGAATTTAATAGGTTTCCCTTTGGAAGAATGATTAGAAATATGGGAGCGCTTTGGATTGATAGAAGTCCAAAAGATGGACAGACTGAACGTAAAAGTATGACCCAAGTGATGGTAGATCTTTTTAAAGAGGCTCAATCGCCATTAACTATGATTGTAACCCCCGAGGGCACAAGGTCTCCATCAAAGAAATGGAAGACTGGTTTTTATTATGCTGCATTAGAGGCTAAGGTACCCATTTGTCTGGCTATTATGGATTATAAGACACGGACGACAGGTATTGTTCAATGTTTTATGCCTTCAGGTAATATTGAAGAAGATATGAAAATGATCATGGATTTCTACAGAGATAAAGAAGGTAAGTATAAGGATAAGTTTGTTCTTGATGAGCGGTACTCTTAGAGTTGTTTATTTCTCTTCCAAACAAGTTCACCAATATTCTCATCAGAATCAATAATGCCAGCTTCTTTTAGCGCGAAAACAACACTGGTCAATGTCTTATCACTTACCCAGCTATCCGTTGTCCACTCGGTACTGTGAAACCAGTATTCGGCATCTTTCAATTTAAGGCCATATCTTTCGCTAACCAACTTTGGAGCATCAGGGTTTTTCATAAACTGCTCACATGACTTTTGAATTACCTTCAAAAACTTATCTAACTGTTCTGGATATTTTTCAATAACATTTTCACGAGCTGCTATCATAAAACATGGCCAGGGAGAGATGAACTCTCCGATACGTCTCAACTGCCCCTTAGAAACGTAAGGTTTTGTGGTGTACTTCTCCCAGTAAAATATAGAAGTTTCCTTTTTGTCAAGAGACTGAAGGGCGCCATTAATATCTTTGATTATTACAAATTGATCATCTTCAATAGACTGTCCTTTTAGCAATGCATCAACAATAGGCATGAGGTGTGAGCCAGAACCTTTTCTGCTTATGGCTATTTTCTCATCAAAGATTTTTTCTTTCTTAGGAACATTTTCATTGTCATAGGTGTGTATTCCCCAAGTTAAAGGAGACTTTACATATCCACTAATGATTTTAGAGGGATTACCTTTCAATATATCTGCAATAATACCTTCTGTTAACAAAAGGCAAACATCACAATCACCATTTCTAAGTGCCTGCGCCATGGCTCCAGTGCCATCACCATAATCTTTCCAACTTAGTTCAATACCAGATGCTGCGAAAGCACCACTTTCATAGGCAAGATGAATGGGAAGGTTGAAATGTTCAGGAACACCGCCTACTTTAAGTTTCAATAATGTCATAATAAAAATAAAAGAAGTCAAAAGAAGCCAGAATAATCGTAAAAAGCGAATACCCCATTACTTGTTTTGAATAGCTAAGTATTCATTATGGGCAAGCCCCACTTTAATATCTTGATAATCATACTCATCACCCAGCACTGCTTTGATCTCTGAAAGTGATGAGGATTTAGTGGCGTCAATAGCTTTAAGTACGGTATCTAGTTTTTCAGCATTTATCAAATCAGTGGCTTTGACTTCACCAGTTTCTACATATTTAGACAAATGCCCCACAATAGTGCCAGTAACAAATTCACGTTCTTTGGCTATTTCATCTATTTTTTGACCTTCTTTAAACATTTTATAGGAGATTTCAGCGGTTGGTACTTTCTTGATTTTTTCGGCAGGTTTAAGTTTAGAGACAGGGGTCAGCTGCTCCTTCATCTCTTCTTTAGAAAGTATTCTGTTCTCATTGGTAGCTTTAAAGAACAACCCTGTTTTTTGTAAGATGTTGATTTTTGAAGTTAATGCATTGCTCAATTCATCAAGTTCTTTGAGGTAACCTTTTATTCGTTTCTGGCTGGCAACTTTGCTTATATGACTATTATGGGATTCCAACAATTTCTTAAGCGCAGGTTGAAAATATTCGTTGGCCTTATCTACTCTCTCTGTTAATAGCGCTTGACCATTTTCTAGCTGGGTATATTTATTTAGTGAGGCAGTGAATTTGCTAGCGACATCAGTGAGTTCAACAATTTTATTGTACTGCTCCTGTGTCCATTCCAAATGCTTTTGTTTTGCTGAGCGATTTTCTTCCTTATTAAAATCAGCGAGATGAGATTTGTAAGTATTGTGAAGGTCACTAAAACTATATGATTGCCTAGCCAGATCAAATAGATAAGCCTTCTTATCTTCCATCAATCTGGTTTGTAACAGACTCACCGCTGGTTTCTTTTGCTCGAAATCATTGAGTGCATCATCACTTTTGAAATCAATGGCCGGTAGTTTTGATGAAAGCACCATGCCTTTCAACCCTGTGAGCCTGGAAAGGGCTACATACATCTGGCCAGGTGCAAAAGAATCTGCTAAATCGAGAATGGCTTTCTCAAAGGTTAATCCCTGACTTTTATGAACTGTGATGGCCCACGCGAGTTTTAGCGGAAATTGGCTGAAAGTACCTATTACCTGTTCTTCAACTTCATTAGTTTCTGTATTTAATTTATAGCGTTTGTTTTCCCATAAATGTGATTGTACCGTGATTGTATCTCCAGTGTCCTTTAAGGTGACTATTATCTCCTTTGAATCTAGGCTTGATATTTCACCTATTTTCCCATTGAAATAAAGTCCTTCCCCAGAAGTGTCATTTTTAATGAACATTACCTGAGCACCAACCTTAAATTTTGACTTCTCTGAAAGTGGATACATGTTTTCATTAAAGTCACCCGTGATGTCAGCATTATAAGTATAAGTTTTGGAATCAAGGTTCTCTAGTGCTTTTTGGTTTATTTCTTCTGCCTTTCTGTTATGTGTGGTAATGTGAATATATCCCTCGAGATTCTCCTCTTCATAGTTTGGAATGTAGTGTTTATTCAACTCAGTAATATCTTCACTACTCAGTTTATTCATCCGCAACTTGTTCAACAGACCGATGAAAATAGGATCGGATTGACGAAATATTTTATCTAACTCGATATAGATCAGATCACTGTTTTGCAAAGCCAAGGCTTCAAAGAAAAAGCCACTACTATAATAGGGTTGTAGTAGCGTTTTTTCACTATTCTTGATAACGGGTGGCAACTGGTTTAAGTCGCCAATAAATAAGATCTGAAGGTTGCCAAAGGCGGCTTGACTTCTTCTTATTGTCCTTAATACAAGGTCGATACAGTCCAGCATATCAGCACGCAGCATACTTACTTCATCAATGATGAGTAAATCTAGATTGCGCAGCATGTTACGCTTGGTGTTGGCCATTTTGAACTGCGAAAGAAAGGTTTTTGGAGTACTAACTTGCGACTCAAATTGATTGCCCTGTAAGCTACCATTATGGGGTAAGTAAGCGCCAAATGGAAGATGCAGGAGCGAATGTAATGTAACACCTCCAGCGTTGATGGCAGCTATACCTGTGGGTGCGGCAACAGCTACATTTTTATGTGTATTTTCTATAATGAACTTTAGGAGGGTGGTTTTACCACTTCCTGCCTTCCCTGTAAGAAATATGTTTTTGTTGGTAGCATTGATATAGCTTACTGCAAGACTAGCCGCATCTGTCAACGTGTGTTCCATTGATCTAAATTAATGGATTAAATAGAGAGCCATAATATTAGTACTGATTTATAGCTAATTTTTAATATTACCGAACAGAAGTTTTATAATTTTATACATACTTTATAATTATAAGCTCATCACCTGATTTAAATGAAGAAGTTTTTAATAATCGTCTTTTCTCTTGTCGTACTCTTGGTCGTTGCATTTGTAATAATTGACGAACCATTGCCAGAAGGAGTGAAGGGACCTGAAGCTGAAAGGTTAGCGGACAATATTTTAGCTGAGCTAAACAAACCTGCTTGGGATTCTCTAAAAAGTATTTCTTGGACTTTCCCAGGTTTAAATCACCATTATAATTGGGACAAAGTGAATGATGAAGTGGAGGTGACTTGGGACGATTATAAGGTTATTTTTAATACTGCTTCACAAAGTGGTAAAGCCTATGAAAATGGACAGTTATTGGAAGATGATTCCAATGAATTAGTGAAGGATGCCATAAATTATTTTAATAACGATTCCTTTTGGCTTATTGCTCCATATAAAATTAAAGACCCAGGAACTATTAGAACACTAGTTGATTATGAAGGCAAGGAAGCTTTGCTCGTTCAATATACTTCTGGTGGCACAACGCCCGGAGATAGTTATTTGTGGATAGTTGATGAAAACAATAGACCTGTAGCGTGGAAATTATGGGTTAGCATAATCCCCATCGGGGGAATGAGCTTTAGCTGGGAAGAGTGGAAGGACATTAATGGTGCTCAAATAAGCACCATACATGATGGAATAATGACTATTGAGATCTCAGATCTTAAATAATTACTTATCGTGCCAATGTCCGTGCTCAGGAGACCATACCTTACCTGCAGGCGCAGCACCGGGAGCGTCATCTTTTGTGAGTGTTATATATATAGCAAAGGCAGTAATAACCACGAATAAGCCAATAAGGCCATACATTAAAGTGCTTTTTTTAGAGCGCTCCTTAATACCATCCTCTTTTTGATGACAGTTTTTATACTTCTTACCACTACCACAATGGCAAGGCTCATTTCTTCCCAATTTTTGCATCATCAATTTTAATCAATTTTAGTTAAATATTGTACCTCAATCATTTTCTGAATTCTTCAGGTATCTCCGAGATGCTTTTCATATAAAGATCCTTGTAGAAAACTTCAGCACCCTCTGATTGTATCACTATTTTACCCGAAGTAAGGGGAGTGCCGTCATCTATCCTGGAATTAAACAATCGCATTACAACTTGGCCATTGACAATGTGGATACTAGAATCACCGATAGTAATCAATTCAATATCGTTCCATTCTCCGTGAGATTTTTCAGCGTCAAACGCCTTTAGAATTCTACGTTTCACCAGACTGTCTTGAGTAGCAGTTGGCAGAATTTGAGCACAGTAAAAAGTATGCAATCCAGCACCTTCCTTGTACCTATAGTAGATGCTGTCTTTTTCCGTTGGCACATCAACTTTCACTTCACCAACAGGCCAGTAATCTCCCATATCACCTTCCTGAATTTGAAGCTCCTGAGAATTCATCCAAGGGTGTGAAAGAGCTGAGCCTGGTATATCGCTATGTCCATGATATAATAGACCACTGTCTCTGGGGCCGTTTTCTCTAGGTTTATGCATTGCCTCTCCCCATTTTACTTTTAACTTCAAATGATAATTTGAGTAGTCATTTTCTGTATAAATCATTCCCCAAGCTACTCCAGAAATTCTAATGGCATTACCATCTTCTGTTTGTACTACGCTCACCACTTCTAAGGGGTCATTATCAATACCAAAAGCTTCCATGGTGTTACCTAGACTATCTTCTTTCATTTGATAGGGAGTATTGAGGTAGGAGTGCCAGCCTGTTAAGTCTGTACCATTCCATATGGCTTCCCAATTATCAGTTTTGTTCTCTTCAACTTCTTTTTTTGTGGGCTGACAAGCTGATATTATAACTATTAAAGATAATGCTATTCTTTTCATTACAGGTTTGTATTCATTGAATTGGAAAGTAGTTAATTGTAGGACTGCGTCCAATAGAAACTTTATGAATGGCTCATTTTGTTGTATTATTCCATAATTCCTAAATGAATAATCCTGCCGCCACTGATATTCGATGGATTAGTACTTTTGCCAATGACAATACCATCTTCTGG
>CAYGNU010000037.1:0-7405 GCA_964351175.1 uncultured Roseivirgaceae bacterium
AACTATAGCAAAGCAATATTCAAAAAAATGCTAGGCATAGGTTTGCCTGCTGGCTTTCAAATGATTTTTGAAGTAGGTGCCTTCGGTTGTGCCGTCATCATGATAGGTTGGCTGGGTGCTGAGGCTTTAGCGGCTCATCAAATTGCTATTAATTTAGCAGCTGTTAGTTACATGATGGCTTCTGGTCTATCATCAGCAGCCACCATCCGTGTGGGCAATCAGCAAGGCTTGAAAGACATTCCAACTTTACGAGCAGCTGCGTTTACGCTGTATGGCATGGTGGTCCTATTTATGGGGGTTTGTGCTACCCTATTTATTATAGGTAGGCACTTCCTTCCTTCATTATACATTGAAAATGATGCAGTGATAGAAATCGCCTCGACACTGTTGGTAATAGCAGGATTTTTTCAGATATCTGATGGTATTCAGGTATTAAGTTTAGGAGCCCTAAGAGGGTTAGAAGATGTTAAAATTCCAACTTTTATGACCTTTATTGCCTATTGGGTACTCGCTCTGCCCATTGGCTATATTTTGGGGTTCGTTTATAATATGGGTGCTCAAGGGGTTTGGTATGGTTTGCTTATAGGTTTAACTATTGTCGCCATTTTTATGTTATGGAGATTCAACCTACTGACAAAAAGGATGTTAAAAGCCTAACAAGTGTCAGTAATAAATTAATAACTTATGTTTGCAATGATGAATCAAAGTCAAGCCATAGCAGTATATCAGCCCATGCTACAAAGTATCGCTCAGCGCATGTTGGGTTCTATTGCCGATGCTGAAGACATTGTGCAGGACACCCTGCTCAAGTGGCTTACTATTGATACAGAACAGATCAAAAACACAAAGGCTTATTTAATAAAAGCTGTTACCAATAACTGCATTAATCATCTTAATACTATCAAACGTAAAAAAGATCAGTGCTTAGAATCCATTAGTCCTCAAGATCTAATAGACTGGTATAAAGAAAAAGAGCTTTTTCATTTCGATTTTGAAAATGAGTTATCCAGCGCGCTGAATGTGATTCACAAAAAACTAGAGCCATTAGAAAAAAGTATCTATGTGCTTCGTGAGTTTTTTGGTGTTGAATATGATGAACTTCAAGTTCTGTTTAACAAGAAAAAAGACAATTGCCGCAAGTTATTCAGCAGAGCAAAAGACAAATTGAATCAGGAGACCTCAAAATTCAAAGATGAAATGTCTAATACGAGCTTCTTTGAATCATTTAAAAATGCCTGCCATTTAGATAACCCTTCAGAGCTTATTGAGCATTTTGTTGAAGAGCTACAATCAAAGGAAGAAAAAAAGTAAACTTTTTTGTCACAAATGATTATATTGTTTGTCCTCTTAATGAGAGAGCCAAAGCTCTATCATTATTTTATGTAAAACGAATTAAAAAATTATGGCTGTAATACTAACATTTTTCATAGCCCATTGGTATTTATCATTGTTCTTTCAGACCTTCTTTTTGCATAGATATGCATCACATAAGGCATTTACAATGAGTAAAACATGGGAAAAAGTATTTTTTGTGCTTACGTGGTTATTTCAAGGATCTAACTATTTAAGTGCATATGGATATGGTGTTATGCATAGAATGCACCATGCTTATGCTGATACACCTAACGATCCACATTCACCAAAATATGACGAAAGTTTATTTAAAATGATGTGGAAAACTAAAACCATTTATTCTGCAATTACGAGTAAGAAAATGAAGGTAGACGAACGTTTTACTGAAGGTGTTCCTGAGTGGACCGCTTTTGACAAGTTTGCACGTTCTTGGGTATCAAGATTATTTTGGGGAGCAGTTTATGTAGCCATTTACTGGCAGTTTGCTACAGTTTGGTGGTTATGGTTGTTTTTACCTCTTCAGTTTTTATTATCTCCAATACACGGAGCCATTATCAACTGGTTCGCTCACAAATATGGTTATAGAAATTTTGAAGTAGGTGACACATCAAGAAACTTTCTTCCTGTTGACTTTTTGATGATGGGAGAAAGTTATCACAACAATCACCATAAGCATGGAAGTCGTGCAAATTTTGGTGGATTCAGATGGCATGAGATTGACCCGACTTATCAGGTGATAAAAGTCTTAAACAAACTGGGCATCATCAAATTAGTCCAACAAAAAGAACTTCATCTCGCTGAAGTTAAAAAGGCCGCCTAGTATAGTCGTCTAGCTGACTAAATCATAAAATTCTAAAAGCCTCGCAACTAATTGCGGGGCTTTTTAGTTTGGTACTTATGGACACTAATAATTCTTTACAATCATCGGTAGTTAATGAGATCCATTGGGAAAATGGACTTACTTATTCTGAGTACCGATTGTTAATCGATACACATTTAAAAATAAATCAGACTACTGGTATAAATCACTCTGAGAACATGATTGAGTATACAAAGCTCAATGTTCTACGAATGAACAAATGGGATAAGATTATAAAAATTGTAGATGCGTTAAAATTATTAGTTGAAAAAATTGAGACTCTTCAAAAGTGGTTGGTACTAACCGAAGCATGGTGCGGTGATGCAGCTCAAAACTTACCCATTATTCAGAAAATTGCAGATTTGAATGAGAATATAGAGGTGAGGTATCTTTTAAGAGATGAGAACCTTGATATAATGGATGCTTATTTGACTAATGGAGCAAGATCTATCCCCAAATTAATCATTATGGATAAAGAATTCCATGAACTAGGACAATGGGGTCCTAGGCCACTTCCTGCACAAGAGCTTCTATTAGATGCCAAATCAAAAAATATACCTCATGATGAATATATAACTACCATTCATAGTTGGTATGGTAAGGACAGAGGGAAAACACTGCAATTAGAGCTAATTAACCTTATAGCCAATTTAAGAACGGCTGTCACTAATTGACTCTTTCCTGATCTTTTTCATTAACCCAATACTTGTTAATAATCCAATTAGCGCAAAGATGGATAACACAAGAAATACATTTTGATGCCCTGTTGCTCCAGGGTTATTGTCTAGCAAGTAACCCATTAGTGGACTCATGAATATATCAGGGGTAAAGCCGATGAAGGAAATAATTCCAACGGCAGTTCCTGTTGCTGCCAGTGGAACATTTACTCGCTGTACAACTGCAAAGTAAATACCTCTAATACCATAAACACCAATTAGTGTAGTGGTTAAAACGGAGATCGCTAACCAAGTAGACTGACCAATAGCGCCTAGAAAAACCATTAGTCCACCAGCAATCATAATTACAAAGCACCAGGCTATCACTTTTACCGGATCAAATCTATCAGCGGTAAACCCAGCAGCAACGGCAAATACGGGCCTCATCCATAGTGCAAAGGTGCCCACTGCTGCAGCTGACACTTCATTAAATGACAACACATCATATGCATATAAGGAGTAATCATCGGTGATTTTATATCCTACATAAGCACACACAATTATTACCGACTGCATCCAGATAGTCGACATCTTCATAAGATTAAAAATACTTGTAGCTGTCGGTCTAAATTGCTCACTAGATTTGATAATCTGTTTTGGCACATAAAACCAAACAAGAGCCCCTGTAAGAAAGGTAATAAGCGATGTTGCTATCAATACTGTCTGGTAAGACTCAATCCTGTGTTGCTCATAATTTACCAATACCTGAGAAGAAATGGCCAAATCAAATAGAATGACAGCAAAAGTGCCTATAGCAGCTGCCGTTAAACCTCTTCCTCCTTCCAAAAAACCAAAGGCCTTTCCCTGATTGGAACCACCCCATTCTCTTGTGGCTCGTATCAATGCTGCCCAAAGTAGGAAGATGGTGGTAAAGCCCCAGAAACCGTACAATACAAACAATAATTCGACCCTTGGATATATAGTCATTACTATACCTCCGAGTCCGGTTAACCACAGAGCGAATGAAATTAAGTTTCGTGGAGAGTACTTATCAGCTAGTGGGCCTCCAAAAAAGTAAGATACCATAGCTACTACTCCATATACCGAAAAACAAGTTCCCAATTCGAGATTAGAAATTTGAAATACATCGAGTAAAGTAGGCCTAAAAATTCTTGGAATGACAAATGGCAAAAAGAAAATGACCTCTCCTGCTAATATAAGGGCTATTAGGGTTAATGGGCTTCTTTTGGGCTCATATGAGTTTGGCATTTCAATTTTAAATTACAAATTATTTATGGTTTAGAAACGTTATGAATCGATATCATTTATCGCCTTAAATTAATTTGTCAATTGAAACAAGGGGTGTTCCAACAAATCAATCTTTTTCATACATTCACCCCATCAAATTGCATGAGCAAAGATGATACATCCAAATACAGAACTCCGCTTCATCAATGATGAAATAGGCTACGGGGTAGTGGCCACAGATTTCATCCCCGCAGGTACCATTACCTGGGTTTTAGACAAGTTAGATAGAGAATTCACACCTTCAGAAGTTGAGAACATGGATCAACTTTACAAAGACATTTTAGAGGTTTATTCCTATCGGAACAGATCTGGAAATTATGTTTTATGCTGGGATAATGGTCGTTTTGTTAACCACAGCTTTAATTCAAATTGTTTTACAACGGCATATGATTTCGAAATAGCATTACGAGATATATTGCCGGGAGAGCAATTAACTGACGATTATGGCTATTCAAACATCTCTGAGCCATTTAGAGCTGCAGCTGAAGGCACAAAGAGAAAGGTGGTTTATCCCGATGATCTCGTACGTTATAGTAAAGCTTGGGATAAGAAATTAACGGTACCATTTAAAAAAATTCCAAAAGTAGTTCAGCCTTTGAAAAGTTTAATCAATCAAGAGAAATGGGAAATGATTAACCATATCGCTTTAGGGAAACAGGAAATGGAATCGTTAATTAACCTTTATTATCCCCAAAATAGAAGGCAGATGGTAGGTTAGTTTTCACTTCGAAATTTAAGAATAATTACTATCTTGAGGCATGGAAAAACTAGCCGCAAGGACAGTAGAATATTCTAAAACCACAATCACCGAATTGATGATACCCTCCTATGCTAATTTTGGGGGTAAAATTCATGGCGGCATACTATTATCCTTGATTGACAAGGTGGCTTATGCTTGTGCTAGCAAGCACGCTGGCAATTATTGTGTTACTGTATCTGTCGATGGAGTAGTATTCCTTCAGCCTGTTGAAGTAGGAGATTTAGTATCCTTACACGCTTCAATAAATTATGTTGGCAACTCTTCATTGGTTGTTGGTATAAAAATAATTGCCGAAAATGTAAAAGAAGGCACTGTGAAGCACACTAACACTTCATACGTTACCATGGTGGCTAAAGGTGATGACAACAAACCTTCAAAAGTTCCTCCACTTATACTTGACAAACCAGTTGAGATAAGAAGGTTTTTTGAAGCCATGCGGAGAAAAGAACTTAACAAGTCATTCAATGAAAAGATGGATGAAACCAAATCACAACTAGATATAGATAATGCTATTGAAATGATCAAAGATCAGCGTTGTGTTATTAAATTAGATTAAAACCAATCACAGCTTATGAAATCAAAAACACTTACTCTATTACTGTTATTATTTTTTGCCACAGCAGAAGCACAACACCAATACTCTGGTATTCTTTCTATGAAAGATCGTGCTCAAGTAATTGATGAAATTCTTGAAGAGAGATTGCAAACCGTATTGCCTCCAATAATGAGACGCGAGGGAATTGATATGTGGTTAGTCATTTCGAGGGAATATAATGAAGATCCGGTGATTAAGACAATGCTGCCTGCAACATGGCTTGCAGCCAGAAGAAGAACCATTCTTGTTTTATTTGATCAAGGAGAAGGTAAGCCATTGGAAACATTAGCTGTAGCCAGATATGATGTGGGTACAGGTTTCAAAAGTTCTTGGGATAAAGAAAAACAGCCTGATCAATGGCAGCGACTTGTAGAGATTATCAATGAACGTAATCCTAAGAAGATTGGTATCAACACATCCGTAGATTGGGCACATGCCGATGGATTAGTTGTTACTGATTATGAAGAACTAAAAGCGGCATTAGGCAAGAAAAACAGTGCTAAGCTAGTAAGTGCAGAAAAAGTAGCTGTTGGCTGGTTAGAAACACGTTCAGAAAGAGAGATGGCTATTTACCCTCATATAGTAAGAATAGCTCATGAGATAATAGATGAAGCCTTTTCTGAAAATGTAATTCATCCTGGAATTACAACAACTAACGATGTGGTGTGGTGGATGCGAGAAAAAATCAGAGAATTAAAACTTACGACCTGGTTTCATCCTAGTGTATCTGTTCAACGGGGTGACAAAGAATCTTTTGACCACCTAAGATCATTTTCAAAGCGGCCGGAAGAAAATGTAATTCTTCCTGGCGATCTCCTTCATTGTGATTTCGGTATTACCTATTTGAGACTTAATACTGATACACAACAACACGCTTATGTACTAAGACCAGGTGAAACTGAAGTGCCTGAATACCTAAAAGTTGCTTTTAAAAATGGCAACAGACTTCAGGATATATTCACCAACAATTTTAAAGAAGGTAAGACTGGCAATCAGGTTTTGAAAGAATCAAGAGAAGCTTCTATAGCTGAAGGCATTAAACCTTCAATATACACCCACCCTATTGGTTATCATGGTCATGCTGCAGGCACTACACTTGGTATGTGGGACTCTCAAGGCGGAGTACCAGGAGATGGTGATTATCCATTACATTTAAATACAGCTTATAGCATAGAGTTAAATGCTTCTACTTTCATTAAAGAATGGGATAAAGAAATTAGAATAATGCTCGAAGAAGATGCTTATTTTGATAAAGATGGGGTTCGTTATATTGACGGAAGACAAACTGAAATATTTCTCATCCCAAGGGTATCAAAAATCAATACTGATTAATAAAAAGGGCCAGTTATTATGATCATAACTGGCCCTTTTATTTCCATTAATTTTATTCAATCAAAATTCTCTGGTTCAATAATTCAATACCTTTTTGATTCTTAACCTTAACTAAGTATTGCCCCATAGGCAGCTTAGAAACATTAATCACTCCATCTTTATTGATGTAGAAATGTTTCATTTTCTGGCCTGAAATATTAAATATTTCAACATTGAGATTCTCTCTATTCTCACTATCAAGAACATTTAAGAAATCGCTGGTAGGGTTTGGAAACAAGACTAACCCATTAGTTTGGCCTTCAGTGCCTAAAATTACAAGCTGCCTAACGCTAATCTTACCTTGATCCACAACAGCTTCTATGTTAACATCTTTATCCTTTTGATCTTGACCTACTGTTATATCCAAGAAGGAAGTCTCATCCATAGGATATCCTGGATATTGAATGTCGACATTATATTCACCAGGCTCAACGCCCGTAAGACTAAACTCTCCATTATCATTGGTATAAATATAATAAGCTAACTCACCCGAACCATTAGTT
>CAYGNU010000037.1:7415-16105 GCA_964351175.1 uncultured Roseivirgaceae bacterium
TTCCAGTTCTGCGGCCTATGCGTAACGAAACCAGTGCACTTCTAACTCTGCCTGTTGCCTCAGTTCTACCACCATCAGGTATCTCTTCCTCTAAATAACCAGAAAATGTTCCATTAAAAGCTACAGGGTCATTTGGGTTAGTATAAAAAACAGAAACAATATCAATGGTTTCATCACCTTCCAGTCTCAAGGTATCTGCCTCTGCCCAAAAAGGGGTCTGATTATAATATGTAGGAAGTGCTCCTGTATGTATCAATGTATCGGCTAACCCTACAACCAGGTAATCATATAAAACTGCATTATTAAATGTAAAATCTCCTGTATTAGAAACTGCAACACTTGTTGAATCAAATCCTCCAGTAGTGACCCTTAGAAGATTGACAATTCCACTAGTAGCAGGATCATTATCGTTTATTTTCAATTTACCAGATATGCTTGCGGTCGCTAAAACAGTTTTGTCTGCTGAGGTTAGTGTTAATCCCTCCAATCCAGCTGTGGATGATGATACTTCACAATAATACTCACCCATATTAGTTCTGTCTAAGGAAACAATATTTATGGTATTTGTAGTTTCTCCCGCTACTTCTACAGCATTTTTAAACCATTTATAGGAATTATTCGATCCACCCACTATGTAAGAAAAGGAAACAGGTGATCCGACAGGAAGCTCTTGGTTTAAAGAAGTATCATCAGCATTTTGAGTTCCTATAGTTATTTCGCTTAAATTACTTAGCTGCTCAAAATCTCCGAAGTCAAGCTTATTATCTGAAAGGTCAAATGAAGTTATGCTACTATTAACCGAAAAGTCTCCTTGAATATCATTAATAGAGTTACCACTCAGATCCGCGGCTATTAAAGCCGTTAGATTTGCAAAGGCTGCTGGAATTGCTCCATCCAAATTATTGTTGGGTAATACTATTTCCGTAACATTATCAGAAGTGGCCGTAACTCCAAACCAAGTGTCGATATCTCCAGTTTTCCAATTAGTGTTTTCAGTCCAACCATCCCCATTAGTGGTATCATAAAAATCCACAAGGGCTAGAGAATCACTCTCCAGACTTGTTAAACCTAGAACGTTATGGAATATAAGTGTAGGCGCGTAGGCACCACCCATTACTACGTCTGGGTCTCCATCATTATCCAAATCACCTACCTGCGGAGAAGAATATCCATCTCCAAGACCTAAAGCATTATCACTATCCAAAGTAAAGTTGGCATTGCCATCATTAACGAAGAGTTGATTGCCATTAAAATAAGAAGATGTAATCAAATCAAGGTCAGAATCATCATCCATATCAGCCAGAGTTGCTATATAGCTTGCGCCAGTTGGTATATTTTGATTGGCATCTGTTAAGTTGCCTGTTCCGTCATTTAGCAATACATAACTCTCACCACTATATTCATAAGTATTAACACTTAAAACATCCAAATCAAAATCACCGTCCAAATCTGCAATTAGTACATAATCAACATTTGTAGCAGGACCTGCAAATGTAATTGTCTGTCCAAGACTAAGGTCACCAGTGCCATCGTTATCTAATATCTGTACTCCATAGGTATCATTGGCCAATGCTACATCAATAAAAGTATCTCCATCTAAATCTCCAAGTGATAGTTTTTCAGGACTTTGAGTGGACATGCTAACATTAGCCCTTTGTACAAAACTAAGACCTCCACCATTTATAAATGACTTAACATAATAGAATGAATTCTCTCTAACTATAGCTACAATATCTAAATCACTATCACCATCCAAATCACCAATTGCAATTTGGTATGGCTCAAATACCCCTGAACCAATAGCAGAATTGTAACTAAAGACACCACCTGTATTTGTCCAAATTTCAAACCCCCTGTTAACACCATAACCTCCTTCAAAAACACGGATCATATCACTATCCCCATCACCGTCTAAATCGCCTAATATTTGCTGTTCAGTGTTATCTTCAAAATCCTGGCCAATTATAAAATTATCACCAGTACCTGGGTTTAACCATACTCTAGAACTGCCGCCCTGTACAATGTCTAAATCACCATCACCGTCTACATCCGCAAGGTCAATATCATAAGAATAAGATATGTTAAAAAGATCTGTAGATTCTTGAACAAAGGTTAAAGAGCCTTGATTCTCTAAAATGGCTACATTATTAGTTACAATAACAAAATCAGAATCACTATCTGTATCAAAATCACCTGGCAGGAGGGCGCCAACGTAATCACCAATATTAGTAAATCCACCAGCACCATCTCCTAAATAAAAAAATGAAGAATCAGACTCGTCATTATATACTAAATCATCAAAACTATCTCCATTTAGATCAACACTAAATATATCATCCGGATACCTAGTATTAGGCGGTGTTAGAATGGTTTGCTCTGTAAAAATAAAATTTCCATCATTCAAAAAAGGAGTAATTCTGCTGTCAGGACCATAAAAACTAGTAACTGCAATATCAGCATCTCCATCATTATCAAAGTCACCAGAAGTAGCACTTTCGATATAACTAGTTAATATGCTATGAGTACCTGCATCTGAAAAATTTCCGGTTCCATCATTTACTAAGACTCTAATTCCATTATTATAACTTACATCCCCACCTTGATAAAGAATATCTATATTATTATCCCCATCTACGTCAACAAGTGCAATAGGGCGGTTACTACCACTATAAGGTCCAGCGTATGGTGAACCTGTTGTTTCTGTAAAATTAAAATCATTATTTATCCAGACTTGTATTCCATTTCCATAACTATAGTCCAGAGTCACCAAATCAGCATCTCCATCTCCATCGAGATCAGCAATTAAGAAATCTTCATTGTCCAAAGGTACAGATATGCTGGCAGCTTGTTCCGTAAAACTACCAGCGTCATTTAACCAAATACTCAGAGTTGGAGCATAACCATATTGTCCATATTCTAATAACAAGTCACTATCTCCATCTCCATCAAAATCAGCAAAAGCACTTGACTGAATAAGACCAAAATCTCCTGTTATTAATTCTGACTGAGTAAATGTTCTGTCTCCGTTATTAGAGAATAGGATAGGATTTCCGAGGTAAGTGACATAAATAATATCAAGGTCTGCATCACCATCTACCAAACCAAAATGCACATTCTGGGCATAGGGCAATCCTAATTGCTGAACTTCATTAAAAAATAGGGATTGCGCTTCTGTTCTTTGAGCTAAAGTAGTTTTAAAATTTTTAGATTTTGATTTGATCCTATCAATAAATGTTTTTTGAGGTTGTTTTTGATCCTGAGCTTGTAATGTTGTAGTAACTACCACCCCAAGAGCTAAGGCAACCGCCCAGTGCTTGAAGCTAAATTTTGGAAGCAACCCTGACCTATTGCCATATTCTTTCAGTTGTTTTTCTACTTTCTTAAGCCTTTCAACAGCATTATACCTTTTACGTCCAGATAGTTTTTGAAAATTACCTTCTTCTACCCCCTTCAGGAATCTTGTGGAAAGCTTTTGATGTTTAGACTTAAGCCTTCTTAATAATAGCTGATTTAGACTATTCATGGTGAAACTGTTTCGTTTTCTTTAACTTCTGGGTTAGCCCAGAAAACTTCATTTTCTGTAATAACAGATGTTTTGTGCATCTGCTTGTTATGATTTAAAATATTTGGTCTCATTAGACCTGGCAATACTTTTAAGTCAAAGAGCTCTTCTACTGAAGTATTATATAATATATGCCCACAAGGCTGACCAGTCGGAATATAAATTACGTTTATACCACAGACTATAGAGTTTTTCGCAATTGGCGCTTCATTAAATAAAGAACTATTCGGTCTCAATTTAGAAGTAGCTACAAAAAGATAATCCCCTATTCGATCCATTCCTCGAACAAACCCATTGAGTTTAGTAACTACATCATATTTACCATCATTGACATTCACCTTAACCACCTCGCCAGTTGCGGAAAGTAGCATCCAGAGACCATCTTTATAAATTCTAGGAGAATGTGGTACTGGCAACTCATCACCAATAATTTCATTCGAATCTATATCCATAAGAATACCACCGGTAAGCATCTTTTCCTTCCATTCTCTGGCACTATCCCCACAACCAAGAGCGGTTACATATTTTGATTTTCCTTTATCATCAATAGCCAAACCATTTAAATGACATCGGTCGTCTGGTTTTATTTCTGAAATAAAATGAGGTTTCCAAATATCTGTAAAACTGAAATCTGCATTGAATTTTGATAAGCAATTGAATAAGGTATTTACACCTACTAGTCCGTTATTAGTATAGCTGATATCATGAAGATCTAGTATCCCAGTATGATATGTTACTCTGGGGATAAATAAGCCATCATAAGTGTTTGGATTGGCAGGATAGTTTTTTGCCATTCCAGCCGAATTAGTTGTAATAATTAATTCATCCCTAGTAGCTACTGCCCATTGACCATTATGCAAAGCCATGCCCATAGGTTTATCAAAATTTCTAGGTAATTGAATGAGTTGATTCTGATCCTTAGCGGAAAATATAACCACCTTACCTGTTTGATAGGTACTTATTGCTAAGGAACACTTAAGGCCTAATAATAACTCTGGTATGTTGGGTGAATAAGTATAACTAAATGGAGGTGGAGGCGTCATTATTAACGGTTAAGTGTAAAGACATTATTTCCACCAACTGCAGAAGTTCGTCCATATATTGTTTCATCAAATTCGAAGGAAAACACCAGTGTAGTTTCAGTAAGTTCATTTATTGTTAGTTCTAATCCTGAGTCAGTGACAATTTGTGCTGCCGTTGCTGCATCTTTAAAATCCCATCCATCAGTAGCCTCAAAAACAACTGTACCGTTGGAGGTAGTGACACCTGTTTCAGTAAACGCCATTGTAAATCCATCAAACACCTCTGTATAATCAACTTCATCGACAAATACTGAAGATAGCGACCATGTAGAACCTGAAGCCGATGAACCTACCAATAGGGCGGTTACTTTCTGTGCTTCAGTAGGTGCAGGAGCATCTCCTCCATCATCACAAGCCATCAGTTGAAGAACTCCGGCCAAAATTATAAAGGATAAAAGTCGTTTGTACATCACTTTAGATTTTGAGTAAGATCTAGTAAAATAATTAATTTTGAGCAATTAATTAAAGATAATTATAGTGAATAAATATTTTTAATCATTTTGCAGGTTCAAAAAAGAGAAACAAGAGGGAAGTGAAAATTGTCCGATTAGCTTATACAGTGTATGCAGCACTGATATTTATTATCCTTTTTCTGTTATTGCTTCCTTTTTTCTGTGTCCCTATAATTTTTCAGTCGAGACATAAATGGATAGGCACATTAAACAGAATATGGGCAAAATTATTTTTTGGCCTACTCTTTTTTAAAAATGATAATGAGTTAAGATTTAAGCCTTCTAAAAATCAGCAATATGTCTTTTGCCCCAACCATTTCAGTTATTTAGATATTCCTACAATGGGCCTCAATCCCATTAATTCAATATTCGTGGGTAAAAATGATATGGAAAAAGTGCCGCTGTTCGGCTATATGTACAGAAAACTACATATTACAGTAGATAGGAATAGTTTAAAGAGTAAGTATTCTACAATCATCAATTCGCTTAAGGCAGTAGATGACGGAAAAAACCTCATGATCTTTCCTGAGGGTGGTATGTTAACTACTGAACCTCCAAAGATGGTCAGGTTTAAAGATGGAGCCTTTAGGGTAGCTATTGAGAAACAAATTCCTATTGTGCCTGTAACAATTCCTTTTAATTGGATAATTTTACCTGATGGAAGTTGGACGCCAAAAAGGCGTTTACTCAAAGTGATATATCACGAGCCTTTAGAAACAAAAGGTTTGACTTTGGAGGATGTATCTGCTTTAAGACAAAAGACTTACGACATCATAGATCAGGAATTGAAGGAACAGCTCGATGAAAATAGATAGAGAACTATTAAATAAAACGGCTCATTTGGCAAGACTTGAATTTGACGAAAATACTGCCGAAGAAATGATGGCAGATATGACGAAAATCATCACATGGGTTGAAAAATTAAATGAAGTCAATACAGACAATGTCGCTCCGCTTACTACAATGTCTCACGAAGTGAATGTGCTTAGAAATGATGAAGTTAAACCACATTTAAGTCATGAGCGAGCATTGAGAAATGCTCCTAAAAAGGATTCTGACTATTTCAGGGTCCCTAAAGTATTGGAGTAATATGAAACAAAACCTTTTTTGGGAAGCCTGGCCGAAGCCACAAAAGCTTACCTACCTTGTACTTTTAGTAGCATTTGCATTATCAATTTTTTGGATGGCATTTAGCTATTTCAAAGGTTATGAAAATACGCTGGATTGGAATATTCTAGCGCAAGGCGATAAAGCAAAGGTTATTGTGGATGAGATTAAAATCGGCCCTTTTAATCTTACTCAGTCTACAGAAAACACCATATACTTTCAAAAGTATTCTGGTACGAGCCCGGCCATTAATACTTATTCTTACTATGTATTTTTAGTCGCGCTGTCCATAGTAGCAGTGTTTACAATTACAGTTATCAGTTCTTTCTCTGGCTTTTGGTACTATGTCGGCATTAGTATTTTTGCCTTTTTCTTGAGTAGTCTTAAGTTGGAATCATTGCTTTTCTTTGGAGAAGGTAATAAGCTCGGATTGATCATCATATTATTACTGTTCCTCCCTCTCTCGTATTACTTCCATTCCATTAGGCAGGATATTTCAATATTGAAAAGATTTGGCGCTTTTGGAATTGCTGCAGCCCTATTTGCAGGATTAATCCATTTTACATCAGAAGTAACAGCACCATTCCTTTTCCTGTCTACTTCATTTACCAGTTCAGCCCTTATTTTATCCATCATATTCATTTTCATTATTGCGCATGAAATAATTGCCTTTTTTGTATACATATTATATGGTCAAGGGCTCAAATCTGTGGATAATGGTATTGGACACCTATTGGTTATAAGTGCAATATATTTAGTCAATGTAACAATCACCCTACTTTACGAGATCAAACTGATTGATTGGGATTTTCTTTATCTCAATGTGTTTCTGTTGTTGGTAATCTCTGCCGTGCTAGGTATTTGGGGCTTTCGGCAACAAGAAAATCAGTATGATTTTATGATGAAATTTAGCCCACAAGGTGCTATTCTCTATTTAATTATGGGAATTGGATGTTTTGTTACTATCGCCCATTTTCAGACTACCGGAAATGATCCCGGTATTGAAGTTTTTAGAGACTTTATCCTTTATAGTCATGTTGGGTTTGGCCTGATCTTTATTTTTTACATCATCGCTAACTTTGCAGCTTTATTAAAATCTAAATTGGCTATCTATAAAATCCTTTATAAACCTACTAATATGCCTTTCTTCACCTTTCGGTTTGGAGGGCTAATCATAGTAATAGCACTAGTGCTAAGAGCCAACTGGCAGGTCCCTGTTTTTCAATCAAGGGCTGCTTATTTTAATAGCGTAGCAGATGTTCACTATGCATCTGGAGATCCTTTGCTTGCAGAAAGATACTATCTAGAAGCAGCTAATCATGCGTTAAATGGCCATAAATCAAATTATGCACTAGCTAAAATATCAGAGAAAAATAATGACCTCGTGAGGGCTACTATTAAATACCAAGCAGCTATAGCAAAAAATCCAAGTCCACACGCGTATGTGAATTTAACGAACTTGTATTTGAGTGAAGACCGTTTTTTTGATGCCCTGTTTAATGCAAAAGAAGCTGCTGATAAATATCCTGATAATCCGGAAGTATTAAATACGCTGGGTCTTCTGTATGGCAAAACTAATATTATTGATTCTGCAATATTTTATCTTGATCAGGCAGCTAAAATGGCACCTGATAAAGGTGCTGCACTTAGTAATATCTTTGGTTTGTTGGCCAAAAATGATTTACAAAATGCCTTAGATTCTGCATTGTCTGACTACACTATACATGATGACCCAATCAGCAAGAATAACCTGTTAGTTGTTGAAAATAAGTCTAATCGATACAAGAATTTCCAATATCAACCTGCAGATTCAGCATTGACTCCAATTGATGCTACTATTTTAAATAATCAATCAATCAATAACCTATTTAGCAAAGACTCTGCGGCCACAAAATATTTGTTAGAGTACGCTGGGGTATCCTCTAATATTACTTACAAAGAAGGTTTGGAATATGTTGCATGTCTTGGATTATATAAAAATGGGGATATAAATGAAGCGTTTAGAAAACTCAATTGGCTGGCTAACTCAAGTGAGAAGATCGGTGCTAAATATTTTGATGATTTAGGTTTATGGGCATTAGATCAGCAAGCATATGATGTAGCTATTGAATATTTTAATTGGTCGTTACAACGAGATTATGAAGATTCTAGGCTTCATTTAGCAATCGCTTTCTCTGAAAATCAAAATATTCTACAGGCTATTGAACAATGGAAGTTAATCAGCAATGGACAAGATGATAGTCTAAAACCTATCGCCAATCAAATGATTTCAATATTATCGGCTAACCCAGCTGAACTCATTGATAAGAAAGAAAATGAGCTCTATCTCTACACTCGATATGTATTGTCTGTTCAAGATACAGCAATTTTCAAATCAATTATAGATAAAATAAACAATCCTGATTATAAAGCGCAAGCTATCTTGGATATGGCCAATAAGCTCTGGAAACGTGATTGGCCGGTAGCTGCTGTGTCAACTTACGGCCA
>CAYGNU010000038.1:0-10988 GCA_964351175.1 uncultured Roseivirgaceae bacterium
GTTCTGTAATGTTCACATCAATTCCGTGATAGAAGCGCTTGATGCAGAAACTATTTATGATGTGCCTATTCTCATGCGTAAGGAAAAACTTGCTGAAAGAGTCTTGGCGAAATTGAAGATCAATCATAAAGAAGAGCCAAATCTTGATCAGTGGAAAGCATTCTTAGGTAAACTCAAAAATCCTACAGATGAAGTAGACATTGCATTGGTTGGAAAATATGTAGAACTTCCTGATGCCTATAAATCTATAGTAGAGTCATTTATACATGCAGGTGCGGCTAATGAATGTAAGGTAAACCTTCATTGGATATCTTCTGAAACAATTAATGAAGATAATTGCGAGAATATTTTAAAAGAAATGCATGGTGTACTGGTAGCTCCGGGTTTCGGAGAAAGAGGTGTTCCTGGTAAGATAGAGGCAGTAAAATATGTGCGTGAGAACAATATTCCCTTTTTCGGAATATGTCTAGGAATGCAATGTGCCGTAATAGAATTCGCTAGAAACGTACTAAAGTTACCTAATGCTTCGTCTACCGAAATAGATATAAAAACAAAGGATCCCGTGATTGACCTTATGGAAGATCAAAAAAAAGTAACGGATATGGGAGGCACCATGAGATTGGGTGCTTATCCTTGCAAGCTTAAAAAAGGAAGTAAAGCGTATGGTGTATATGGTAAGCAAAATATTAGTGAACGCCATAGACATAGATATGAGTTCAATAATAAATACCTAACAGCAATTGAAGCTGCCGGAATGAAGGCCACGGGTATAAACCCTGAAACTGGTTTGGTTGAAGTTATAGAATTGGAAAAACACCCTTGGTTTATTGGAACTCAATATCATCCAGAATTAAAAAGTACAGTACTCAACCCTCACCCTTTATTTGTGAAATTTGTTGAAGCTGCTATTCAAAAAAAGAAATCTTAATCATCAGTAAAAAATAAAAAATGGATAAGAACCAAGCTACTGGGTTAATACTCATCTCCGTTATGCTATTTGCATACTGGATGTTTTTTAAACCGGATTTGCCAGCTCCCGAAGAGACTGCTATCAACACTGAAATGGCAGTTCAAAATGATTCAACAACCATACAGGTAAAAGAGTCACCTGCACTACCTGATTCATTACTTGATGCAGATTTAGTTAATAAGTTTGGTGCTTTTGTGGCAGGTGCAAAAGGTGAATCATCAAAAAAGACCATTGAAACAGAAACTATACAAATTACTTTTGATTCTAAAGGGGGTAATGTTTCAGAGGTAATTTTAAAATCATTCGACTCTAAAGATGGCAATCCTGTTAAGCTGATAACACCCGAGAGCAATGAGTTTAAAACGATAGTCACGTCTTTTGGAAAAACTATAGACCTGAATCAGCTCTATTATAGAGAAAATACTACTACCCAAGGAGATTCAACCATCATCTCATATTCTCTTGATTTAGGTGAAGGTAAATCTGTCAAACATATTTATAGCGTTTCGAACTCTAGTTATGAAATAGGCTATCAGCTTCAATTCAAAGGCTTGGAAAGTATAATTACTAAAGAAGAAGTGCTTTTGCAGTGGAATGACCGCATGATTACCCAAGAGAGTGATGTGAATATGAGTCGTCAAAACTCTACGGTAAATTATTTTACTGCGGCAGGAGAATTTGAAGAGCTATCAGAACGATCCACTGGCTATGAAGAAGAAGTAATCAATGAGGCAATCAAATGGACTACTATTAAACAAAGGTTCTTTTTGTCTGCTATTATAGCCAACAAAAGCTTCACAAAAGGGAAAATATCTACCAATGTAGATGCCAATAATCCTGAAGAAGTGAAATATGCTGAGGTAGCTTTAAGTTTGCCCATTTCAGATTTAAACAGCGGTGAGGGTAATTACAAATTCTACTTTGGGCCTAACGATTATCATATTACAAGTGAGGTGACAGAAGAGTTTTCAAAGAACCTCTTCCTAGGTTGGCCTCCTATGCTTTGGGTAAATAAATATGTACTAATTCCATTATTCGATGTGCTTAGTAATGTTTTGGACAATTATGGACTAATCATCATCATCATAGTGCTGATCATTAAATTGGTACTATCCCCTCTTTCATACAAGTCATACCTATCTATGGCTAAAATGAAGGTTTTAAAGCCTGAACTTGATGAAATTAAGGAAAAGCATGGCGGTGATATGGCTAAAGCTCAGTCAGAGCAGATGAAGTTATATCAGCAAGTGGGTGTTAACCCAATTAGTGGATGTATCCCAATGCTTTTTCAAATGCCTATTTTACTTTCTATGTTTTACTTCTTCCCACAGTCTATTGAACTGAGAGGTGAGAGTTTTTTATGGGCAACTGATTTATCAAGCTATGACTCAATATTGACATTGCCTTTCGAAATTCCATTCTATGGAGATCACGTTAGTTTGTTTGTATTATTGATGACCGTTTCCACAATCATGATTACTTATTCTCAACAGCAGGTAAGTACGGTTGCAGGACCGATGAAGTCTTTTTCTTACTTCATGCCTGTAATATTCATGTTTGTTCTTAACTCCTACCCTGCTGCACTTAGTTTCTATTATTTTGTAGCGAATTTGGTTACATTCGGTCAGCAAACCTTGATTAGAAGGTTTGTAGATGAAGATAAAATCAGAAAAATTTTAGATGAGAATAAGAAAAATGCTGGAAGTAGAAAAAAGTCTAAATTTCAGCAAAGGCTAGAAGATGCCATGAAGGCTCAGAACAAGAACAAAAAATAATTATTACCACGATATTAAACTGATTGGAAGGCCCTTATATTTCGGGCCTTTCTTTTTATCATATTGGTTAAGAGTAACTCTTACATAATTCAATTAAACTTATATCTTTGTAACCCCAATTTGAAAATACTTAGTTTTCAAAGAAGTGGCTTAAAACGCCTTTTTTGAGCAATTTAACACGATTAAAACCATTTCCTGTGTCATAAATGTTTGAAAACAAAGAATTTGAATTGGCAAATAATTTAACCGTAAAAACTAATAGTTAATGACTAAGGTAATAGCCATTGCAAATCAAAAAGGAGGAGTAGGTAAAACAACAACAGCTATAAATCTCGCAGCAAGTTTAGCAGCGCTAGAATATCGCACGTTGATAGTTGATGCCGATCCACAGGCAAATTCGACATCAGGAGTTGGGCTAAATCCTCGAGAGGTTGAGTACAGTGTATATGAATGTATGGTAGATGGTGTAGATGTATATGATGCAATTACCAAAACAGATATTGAGTACCTGCACATCCTTCCTTCACACATAGACCTCGTAGGTGCCGAAGTGGAAATGGTGAATATCGAAAGAAGGGAAGAACGAATGAAGGACTCCCTTAAAAAAGCAAAAAAGGATTATGATTTTATAATCATAGATTGCTCTCCTTCGTTAGGATTGATAACTATTAATGCTTTGACTGCTGCTGATTCTGTAATTATACCTGTACAGTGCGAGTATTTCGCTTTGGAAGGATTAGGCAAATTATTAAATACAATAAAAATTATTCAGACTAGACTTAATAAAGCTTTAGAAATAGAGGGTATCCTACTTACTATGTATGATGTTAGACTTAGACTATCAAATCAAGTAGTAGAAGAAGTTCAAACACATTTTAAGAAAATTGTTTTTGATACTATCATTCCAAGAAATATTAAATTAAGTGAATCACCGAGTTTTGGCCTACCAGCTATTGCTCACGATGCTGAAAGTAAAGGTGCCGTAAGTTATTTAAATTTGGCTAAAGAAATTTTAGTTAAAAACGGCAAATCATAATATCAATACCAATGGCCAATAAATCAATAAAAAGAAAGAGTGCATTAGGAAGAGGACTGGGTGCCTTATTGGAAGATTCTCCATCAATGGAGAAAAATATTGGGATTGGTGAAAAGAACGCAACTGGTTCTATCAATGAAATCAGTCTTGATGAAATTGAAGTTAACCCATTTCAGCCAAGAACGCATTTTGATAAGGATGCACTTCAAGAATTAAGTGAGTCCATTAAAGTGCAGGGAATTATTCAACCAATCACTGTAAGAAAATTATCCATGAATAAGTACCAACTTATCTCTGGAGAAAGAAGATTTCAGGCTTCTAAATTAGCAGGATTGAAAGCTATACCAGCCTATGTAAGAACTGCTGATGATCAGCAGATGTTGGAAATGGCATTGATTGAAAACATTCAGCGAGAAAACCTTAATGCTATTGAAATTGCACTCAGTTATCAAAGGTTACTTACTGAGTGTGAGCTTAAGCAAGAAGAACTTGGAGACAGAGTTGGAAAAAATAGAACTACTGTTAACAATTACTTAAGACTATTAAAACTACCCCCAGCAATTCAGGCAGCCATCCGTGATAAAAAAATATCAATGGGACATGCCAGAGCACTTATAACTGTAGAAAGTGTTGATCAACAACTTGATATTTTTAAAAGGATCCTGAGTCAGGATTTATCAGTTAGAAAGGTTGAAGAGCTGGTGCGTTCTGAGTATTCTTCCAAAAAGTCTTCCGAACAAACTGAGAAAAGCGAAGGCGGCAAGGAAATTGCTAATTTGCAACATAAATTAACATCGCATTTTGGTACCAGAGTTCAAATTAAATCAGATGGAAAGAAAGGTGAGATAAAAATACCTTTTGTATCTGTCGAAGATTTGAATAGGCTACTGGAAATTCTTGATTTATAAATGAAAAGAGCATTTCTACTTATTGGGTTAATCACTTTAATATTCTTTTCGGCTAAAGCACAAATAAGCCCTGCGGGAGTTAATACAGACTCTACGAGAAATGATGACCCAATCTTAGTCGAAAGCGATAATCCTGTTCGTGTTGAAGAAATTGATAGTTACGCTGATAAATTCGTGCCCAGAAGAGCCTCACTCTTAGCTGCGGTTTTACCTGGAGCTGGTCAGATATATAACAAGAAATACTGGAAGCTCCCCATTGTTTATGGAGGGTTTGTTACATTAGGCTACGTGGCCAATGTATATGATAAACAATATAAGGAATTTAGAGGAGAGCTTTTTCAGCTACTTCAAGATTCTGACTTTCAGCCTCCATCAGGAGCCAATGAAGAGCAACTTAGATCGGCTATCAATAGTACAAGAAGAGATCGTGATTTCTATTTAATTTTAATGGGAGTGTTTTATATGATGCAGATACTTGATGCTCATATCGATGCTCACCTAAAAGAATTTGACCTAAATCCTGATTTAAAAGTTACCATTGACCCTATGTTTGAGCAGCCTGTATATGCCAGGTATAATGCCGGGGTTTCTATAAAATTAAAATTTAAGTGAGAATATTATTGATAGGCTATGGAAAAATGGGTCATGCCATTGAAGCCATAGCTTTAAAAAGAGGACATAAAATAGCAGGCACCATTGATCGTGATAACACTGATGATTTAAAAAAATTCAACTCATCTAACACAGATGTTGCTATAGAATTTAGTCAGCCGGAGTCAGCATTTCAAAACATTAAGTATTGCTTGGAAAATAATATCCCAATATTATCAGGTACCACCGGGTGGCTTAGTAAAAAAGAAGAAGTAAGTCAGCTTTGCAAAAACAATAAAGGCACCTTCTTCTATGCTTCCAACTATAGTATTGGAGTTAACTTATTCTTCCATCTTAATGAGCAGCTTGCTCAGCTAATGGCCGACCAGAGTGAATACGAAGCAACCATTGATGAGATTCATCATACACAAAAGAAGGATGCCCCTAGTGGCACGGCCATCAGTCTGGCAGAAGGAATCATAGATAATAATTCTAAAAAAGAAAATTGGTTACTAGATAAAGAAAGTAGCGAATCTATCACAATTCATGCTCATAGAGTAAATGACGTGCCTGGAACTCATACGGTAAAATATTCATCAGCCTTAGATGATATAGAAATCAAACATACAGCTCATTCCAGAGAAGGTTTTGCCATGGGTGCTTTGATGGTTAGCGAATGGCTCCCAAAACAAAAAGGGCTTTTAAGTATGAAAGATTTTTTGTCTAACCTTAAAAAATAGTAAACACAAATTGTAAGAAATAACACTGGAGTTATACCAGTAGTAAAAATCAAAAATATGAATTGGAAATTTTGGGAAAAGAAGGAGAAGCCTGAAGTAAAAAAATCAAAGGCTCGTGAGTGGTTTGATGCCATCACCTTTGCTGTTATAGCTGCTACACTTATTAGATGGTTAATAATGGAGGCATTTACTATACCAACACCATCCATGGAAAAGTCCCTCCTTGTTGGTGATTTTCTTTTTGTAAGTAAGTTTCACTATGGCACGAGAACACCCGCTACCCCTCTTCAAATTCCTTTAACACATCAAAAGATCTGGGGTACCAATATCCCTTCATATGTAGACTGGATTCAGTTACCTCAATACAGGCTTCCTGGTTTTACTTCTGTAAAAAATAATGACGTGGTAGTCTTTAATGTGCCGCCAAAGAGCTTAAATGAAAATATTGACTATCCAATAGACTTAAAAACAAACTATATCAAAAGATGTGTAGGCATACCCGGAGATGTGCTTAAAATTGAAGATAAACAGGTTTATATTAATGGTCAGCCTCTTGAAAATCCAGAGGAAATGCAATTTTCCTATTTAGTCTTTTCAAAAAATGCATTGAGCCAAAGAATTTTGGATGATCAAGATATTCCAGATTCTCAAGTAGTAAGTAGAGATAATAACGGAGTCGTTCAACTTATGTACATTACCTTAAATCAGGCTGAAGCACTCAAAAAACTGCCTTTTATTACTGAGGTTCGTCAATCATCTAACAACCCCTACAGACAATTTGAGTCTTATCACAAGGGTGAATTGGACAGTGGTATATTCCCTGACAACCCCGAATTATTTCCATGGAATGCTGATTGGTATGGCCCATTAACTATTCCTAAAGAAGGAGCTACAATCAAAATTGATACTGCTTCATTAGCCACTTATGGGGATGTAATTACCCTTTATGATCATAATGAAAATGCCGAAATAAAAGATGGTAAGTTATTTATTGATGGAAACGAAGTAACGGACTATACTTTTAAGCAAGATTATTACTTCATGATGGGGGATAATCGCCACAATTCTTTAGACTCAAGATATTGGGGTTTTGTTCCTGCAGACCATATTGTTGGTAAAGGTTTCTTTATCTGGTTATCTCTGGATCCTAACAAAGGACTATTTAGTAGAATTAGATGGAGAAGATTCTTCAACCTGATAAGATAAAAGTAATGAAGGTGTCTCAAAAGTTAAGCGTCATTACAAACGCAGTGAAGTAATCTCATCTAAGGAATCGTAGTCAACCTTGAGATTGCTTCGATTCCTCGCAAAGACGAGGCTTAATACTTTTGAGGCACCTTATTTTGCTACCAGAGTATTTCCTTCAAATCTTTAGATTTTAAATAGGCATTAGTCGTACTAAAAGGCTTACTGCCAAACAAACCTATATCAGCTGCAAAGGGTGATGGATGAGCAGACTTTATTACCAAATGCTTCTGGGCATCAATAACCTCACCCTTCTTTTGGGCATATGCTCCCCATAAAATGAAAACAAGATTTTCTTTTTGATCCGATAATATCTTTATGACTGCATCAGTAAATTGCTCCCACCCCTTCTTTTGATGCGATCCGGGTGTATTAGCTCTGACTGTAAGCGTTGCATTTAGCAATAAAACACCCTGATCTGCCCACCTTTCTAAGTTTCCAGATTCAGGTATATCCTGACCCAAATCATTTCTTATTTCTTTAAATATATTGATTAAAGATGGAGGCTTTCTTACTCCTTCGTTTACCGAGAAGCATAGACCATTGCCTTGTCCGGGTCCATGATACGGATCTTGACCAATAATTACAACCTTAGCATCTTCAAAGCGGCAATGATCAAACGCAGCCAAAATCTGCTTACCCGGAGGGAATATCGTATGTGATTTATACTCCTCTTTAATAAATGCTACTAAATTCTTAAAATATTCCTTTTCAAATTCTTGATTTAACTTATCCTTCCACGAATCAGCGATTTTTACGTCCATTCTATTTTTTTATTTAGAATAAGATTTAAATTTAAAACTTCTTTAACATCCTATGCGTTTTGTAATAACAAAATGAATTACTCAATGGTAACCGAAATAACAAAAGGTATAAAGGTCAGTGTGGAAACTGAATATCAACCAGCATATTCCAGTCCAAGCCAATATCACTATGTGTTTACGTATCGTGTTACTATAGAAAATCAAAGTGATAATACCATTCAGCTGTTGAGGAGACATTGGAATATTCATGATGCAGCACTCATTGCACGTGAAGTTGAAGGCGAAGGCGTAGTAGGTCAACAGCCAATATTAGAACCAAGCCAATATCACCAGTATGTTTCAGGATGTAATCTAAAATCAGGTATTGGTAAAATGGGTGGCACTTTTTTGATGGAAAGAATTGTGGATGGTCATAAATTCAAAGTCACCATACCCGAGTTTACCATGATTGCTCCATTCAAACTAAATTAACTTGTCTTTTTATAGTCAAGTCTTAAGCTACCTTAGTTATTGGTTAAATGAGGAAAATGAGCATTCACTTCATTCGCCTTTTGTCTATGAACTTTATAAAAAGGTAATTCTTAATACAAACAAGAAACCCCTACATCCTGATATTGAAAAGATCAGAAGTCAGTTTATTAAAAGCATAAAAACAATAGAAGTTATAGATCTTGGCAGTGGCTCTCAGGTATCTAATAATAACCGAAGGAAAATTTCTGACATTGCCAGCAAAGGGATTTCGAAAAGGAAATATTCAGAATTATTTGAAAGACTAATCCAACATTTTGAATACAAGACAGTAGTAGAGCTTGGTACTTCTCTTGGTGTCAACACCTTATACCTGGCGAAAAATAATGATGTAAATGTTTTTACATTTGAAGGAGACCCATCCTTGGCGGCAATAGCATCGGCTGTCTTTGAAGGAAATGAGAAAAGAAATACTACAGTTATTGAAGGTGATATTGACGATACACTTCCTGCTTTTTTAGATAAGCATAAGAAGGTTGACTTTGTACTAATTGATGCTAACCATACCTATAAAGCAACAACCAACTACTTCAACTTATTACTAGATCACATTTCTGATAACACATGTTTTATTTTTGATGATATACACATAAATGGAGAAATGGAAAAAGCATGGAATGACATAAAAAGTCATTACCAAGTAACTGTCACCATAGATCTTTTTCAAGTTGGGTTAGTATTCTTTAATCCAGAAATAAGGAAGCAAGATTTCATTCTAACTTTTAATTGAGACGCAAGCTAACCATAGTTTTCCTCTGTATTTTAACAGCTACATTTTTGTTGTTTGTATTGCCAAATCTTATTAATTCAAGAGAGAAAAATCATTTTTCAACTGAATTTAAGATGGATAAGGCCGCTAACTTGTTCCGTAATAACAATTCAGATTCTATAAGCACATCGATCTCTAATTTTTATGATCGCAATTTAATCGTGACTACACTTTTCGGAGATCATTATAGAAAATTGTGGAGTAAGGAGATAAAAATACCAGTCTTTAAAGGTCTTGATACATTAGAATTCCATAAAGTTGGTGGTGGTAAGCAAACCACTAGCGTTGAGTTAAAAGCCTTAGATAACAGACACTACTCGTTTAGATCAATTGATAAGGATCAGTCAAGGGTGCTGCCAAAGTGGTTAAATAATTCAGTATTACGGCCTCTCTTAAGAGATCAAACCTCTGCACTAAACCCATATGCAGCACCAGTAGTGGCAAAGCTTTCAGCAGCACTTAATCTTCTTCATACTAATCCTATTATTTATGTAATGCCTTTCAGCTCACAGGTCCATGATAGCCTTAAATTTCATCTCCCTGGAGCTGTGGTAATTTTGGAAGAGGAATTAGATGCTAAATGGAAAGACAGTGATAGTTTTTTCAGACCAGATGATGTTATTAATACCGATGAAATGCTAATAGCAATACAAAATTCAGAGGTAAAACTCGATACTTTAGAATACCTCAAATGCAGAATATTCGATATACTAATTAGTGATTGGGATAGGCACTCAGGACAATGGAAATGGTTGGTATATGATACGCTTGACTACAAAGTCATTCGTCCCTTCCCTATAGACAGAGATATGGCCTTTTGTAGATTTGATGGTGGGTGGGTTAATAGCATTGTAGTGAGTATTTCCAATAAATTTAAATCCTTTAGAAAAGATGAAAAAAGCATTTTGGATGGGGCAAGAAAAATTACCGATCTGGATAGATTACTTTTGAATAGTGTAAAGGAGGAAACCTTTAACAAAGTGGCAATAGAAATTCAAGAAGTATTATCTGACTCAACTATAGATCAAGCTATTTCGCTTTATCCTGTGGAAATACATAAGTTGATTGCCAAAGAACAAAAAGCAACTCTTATTAATCGAGTGAATCATCTAGAGAATGCAGCTGTCCAGTTTTATAATTATATAAACAATTAATAAGTAATTACATTTAAATCAAAAGATAAAATACCCATTAATGGGTATTGACGACCTTATTTACAATAAATACCTTTATTAAAATTATAAAGGTATGTTCTTCAGAAATAGAAATATAAAAGTTATTGAATCTGTTATTGATTATTATGAAGGGAATATTGATCACATTCCATATGCTGTATCAGATATTGTAAATGCTCTTGACTATTCTAAAAAGTATAGAAGTGAGTATCCTGATGAGGTGATTGAAAAATTAAAAATGGTAAAATCTATACTTAAAACTTAGTATCATTTTACGTACACTGTTTTAATATTAACAAACTCTTTAATTCCATAATCGCTCAATTCTCGCCCATATCCACTTCCTTTCACACCTCCAAATGGTAATCTTGGATCGGATTTCACAAAATCATTAACAAAGCAACAACCTGCTTCAATTTCTTCTTTTGCCAGTAATGGTGCAATTATTCATTATCATGCAAGCGCAAAAACTAATAAAAAACTGCAA
>CAYGNU010000038.1:10998-15408 GCA_964351175.1 uncultured Roseivirgaceae bacterium
CGCTCGCCTCTTTTCAAATCTTCAGTAAAAACAGCAGCTCCCAATCCAAAAAAGCTATCATTGGCTATTGAAATAGCCTCCTTTTCATTGCTGGCTTCAATAATTGAAGCAACTGGACCAAACAATTCTTCATGATAGGCCGGTGATCCCCATTTAACATCTGTTAGTATTGTAGGCGGGTAAAAAGCCCCTTCTCCCTTTTCAACATGACCTCCTAAAATACAACTAGCTCCCATTTCTATACTCTTAACCACTTGATCGTGGAGTTCTTCACGCAAATCTAACCTTGCCATAGGGCCTAAATCTGACTTTACATCCATAGGGTCGCCCACTACCTTTTTAGACATATACTTAATGAGCAGTTGCTCAAACTTGGACTTTACTTTCTTAACAACAATAAATCGCTTAGCAGAAATGCAGCTTTGTCCATTGTTTATTAACCTACTTGTTGAACATGCCTTAGCAGCTAGTTCCAAATCTGCATCTTCTAAAACTATATAAGGGTCACTACCTCCTAATTCAAGTACAGATTTTTTAATCTGACTTCCCGCTATTGAAGCAACTGATTTGCCTGCAGGAGTGCTCCCTGTTAAAGTTACTGCTTTTACTTTTTCGTTTTTTATAATCTGCTCAACTTGACTCGATGGTATGATAAGGGTTCTGAAAATATTCTTAGGAAAGCCGGCTTTTTGAAAAGCCTTTTCAATGGCAATAGCACAACCACTAACATTGGAAGCATGCTTTAAAACGCCTGCATTACCAGCCATAAGCGCAGGAGCCGCAAACCTCATTACTTGCCAAAATGGGAAGTTCCAAGGCATAACAGCTAAAACAACACCAATAGGTTGATAGGTAATAAAACTACTTGAGGCATCAGTATCAATTGAATTATCTGCTAAAAACACTTTAGCATTATCTGCATAGTAATCACAGACCCAAGCGCACTTTTCAATCTCCGATTCCCCGTCTTTCAGCACTTTCCCCATTTCTAAGGCCATCAATTCAGCATAATAAGCATTATTTTTTCTTAAAACTTCAGCAGCTTTATGCATTAATTGGCTTCTTTCTTTAAAGTTTGTTTTACGCCAAATTTTCCAGTCTTCGTGTGACTCGTCAATAATATGTCTCACTTCTTTTGAAGTCATTGCCTTATAGGTGGCTATGACTTTTCCATTTGTAGGATTTATAGAGTCGACATTCATTGATTATTACTTAATAAGGTGTACCCAGCCCTTGCAAGTGGCTTCATCTTCTATTATTGCTTCATAATAATAAACACCCGATGCTTCATTAACTCCTTTCCAATCATTCTGATAATCAGCCGTTTTCAGTATAGTTTGTCCCCAACGATTCCATACCGTTAGTTGCACTTTGCTGGAAGCAATAATCTCAAAAAATTCGTTATTTGAGTCTCCATTAGGTGTATATACATTTGGTACTTTAAGGGTATTTATAGGAATAACCTCCGTCAGATTATAAACACATTGCCCTTTAGTACCAATTAAAGTTACTGAATAGTTGCCGTCTTGTTGATAAGTATGTACATCTTCATCTAATTCAGATGTCAATCCATCACCAAAATTCCACTGATAAGTCCCATCATCTTCACTCCTATTAACTACTTTCAGTTCAGGTCTAGAAAAACAATCATAAACTTTAATGAAATCAAAATCGAGATCAAGACCTGGCAATACCTCAATATAGACAGTGTCTATCTTACTACAACCAAGCTCATCATTTATAGCAACATAATATGCTGTGCTTTCAGTTGGGGATACCTCTGATATAGCATTTGACGATTGGAATAAACTATCAGTACTTGTCCAAAAGTAATCTACTCCTCCAAATGCCATTAATTTCACTGAGCTTCCCTCGCAAATAACCTGATCATCAATTACATCAAAAATTGGCTTTGTAACTCTAATTGATGTAGATGTGATATCCTCAGAAATACACGTATTTTGATCTATCGCCTTCAAGGTTATATTATAATTTCCAGCATTAGCATAATTATGTATTATTGGCACGGTGTCATTAACCACCACTTCACTGCCATCCCCAAAATCCCACTCAAATATTTCACCCCCAATACTTAAATTTTGAAAGACCACGTCATCTGGAAAACAAACTGTGGAGATGCCTGGGTTATCAAAAGCAATAGTGTTTGTCTGAATTACGGCTCTCAAAGAAGCCAAATCAAATTTAAAAGCTGCATTGTTACAATTCTGACTATTATTAGTTAATGAGTAAGCTCCAGGCGTAGTAGGGAAATCTGAGAAGCTGCCGCAACCTGCACATACTGCATGATAAACAATACCCCTTTTATCAAACCTACTAGTACCACCATCTACATGGGTATTAGATTGAGATCCTCCTAGAAATGTTGCATAAAGCAACTCTTCCGCATTGGCACTCAACGTCATTAGGTAAAAGTCTGAGCCATTTGTAGTAGCCTGGAAAGCGTCTGAAGTAATGGGCATTCCTACTGTGGAGCCGCCTATAAAGTTGTTGTTTGTTCCCCCTCCCCAACCACTCAAATAGATATTATCACAGTCATTAACCAAAAAGGCAGTTGGAGATATATTGGGTGAATTACCCGAGGACCCAAATCTAGTTGACAACTCTATGTTTGAAAGATCACTATTCCACTTTTGCAAAAACTGTCCTCCACCAGAAGTATACACATTGCCCCTTATGGGGAATATACCGCCTGTTTGACCATAGGTGTAAATATTATCATCTGAGTCTAAATCAATGAAATATACCTGATCAGTTTCACTTGTGCCGATATAAACTCCAGTATCCAACTCGTAACTGATATTATCGATAATAGAAATCCAACCATCAATTTTACCAGGCTTATTGTTCGAAAATCTCCCTGATAATTTCACCATATCAAGGGAATTAGTACCCCCTGCTACAACTATCTTACCATTGCTATTTGCCTTAATTGTATAAGCTGCATCCATTACTGAACCACCTAAATACGAGGAAAATATCATGTTAGACAGGTCAGAACTTATTTCAAATACAACAGCATCCGTAGAGCCTCCTGCATAAGTATCCTGAAAGGATTTTAGTATAGGAAAGTCTAAAGAGCTTGTTTTTGAAGCCACCAAAATATTACCATCTTCTTTAATGTAAATATCACCTCTTGATTGATCTCCATAATTACTTACTAAGGCCTCTCCTTCGGACATTAAACCATCATTTGCAGTTCCTCCAATAAAGGTTGATGACAATAAGTTACTTCCTGAAACATTTAGCTTAGTTACAAAAATATCTACTCCAAGCGGAAAAAGCACATTGATTTCACCTCCTCCAAATGGCTCAATATTAGAACCTCCTTTAAAATCTGATTGAAAGGCATTCAGTGTAGGATAATTAGAAGAACCAGTTACGCCCATTATTAGCAAATTATTATCGCCATCAACAATTAGGCTTTGAGGTACCTCAGACTGACTACCACCTAAATAGGTAGCATATAAAGGTTGCTGACCTAATGAATCATATTTCAATATAGCTACATCCCAAGCTCCGGCATAGTCTGTCTGATAAGCACCAGTTGTTGTAGGAAATTCTCCTCCGGAATAATGGCTTGTAATACCTCCTGAATATAAATTACTATTATCATCAAATGTGGCAGTGTTTCCCCAATTATCCGCAGTAGATCCTGAGTAGGTTGAAAAGATGAGCGTAGGGTCGATAATTAGTTCTTCACACTCATCATATTGCTCAAGTATATTTATGGACAGGTTACCTTTTCGCAAATCAAATTCAGCCTCATAAAATTTCTTTTCGCCTTTTATCCATTGATAGGCGACAGGTCTTGTTTCTTTCAGCTTATTAAGCTGTGTTTCAATATTTAGATCACCAATCTGGTCTATATAGATATTACTAGCTCCATCAATAACAATTTCAATTTGACTTATATCCGCCTCTGGAGCTACAATAAAATCATACTTAACAGTATTGCCATAATTATAATACTTGAAATCTATGCCGTTATATAATTGACTGTAATATACTTCAGCATACTCTCGAGCACCAACACCCCAATTAGTTTCATCCCCAACAAAATAATTATGTATTAACTGACTAGAGAAATTGCCTTTTATTTCAACTCCGGAATTCGCATTTTTAAACTGAAAATAATAGGCATGTCTATTTATGAAATTTTGCTGAGATTCACCTGCATGATGTAAACCAAAACCCGCTTCATCATGATGAGTCTTCAAGTTATAAAAGTCATAAACAAGCTTGTCTGACTGAAAAAACACCCTGCCTTCAGGAATTTTCCCATAAAATCTATTTTCATTTGAGTATTGCCCTTTATTTTCAATGAACATGGTTTGCCCAACAACAAAGGTGTAATTAAGCATTAAAAGAAAAATAGAGATTACTCCAAAG
>CAYGNU010000039.1:0-15124 GCA_964351175.1 uncultured Roseivirgaceae bacterium
AGCTGTGTTACTAAGTTGTAGGTCTGGTTTTGGTTTGCTATTGCTGTCATACAAGACTTTTGCGACAATTGAATTTGTTTTTAAAGTTAAGTTTCCTGTACTTTTTGCTGCAGGAAGAGTGGAAGAATTACTACTAAAATAACCACCAAAAGGACATCCCCTGTCACATAAATTTCTAAATTGACATGGACCTCGACCATTAATTCCCTTTGTTAAATTAGCAGTTCTTCCATGGGTAACAATTCGATCTTTAAACTTCTCTTTTACTTGTTGTGTAAAATAGTCTTCAATACAATTCATTTCTATAGGTGGTAGATACTTTCCATCAGGCAAATGATCAAGCCCTTCATTTTTACCACTGATCCCAACAAAACCTTCTACATAATCATACCAAGAGGCGAGATCCTTATATCTTATTGGCCAATCTACACCAATTCCTTCCAATAGGTTCGCGTTAAAATCAAGATCACTTAACCTATAGCATTGTCTTCCCCAAGTTAGTGATCTACCACCTACTTGATATCCACGAACCCAATTAAAGGGTTTTTCTTGGATATAGGGGTGTTCCTTATCTGTAACATAAAAATGCTTGTTAGCCTCATTGTAAAATTGGCTATTCACTGGATTTTCTTCTCTTTCCTTGTTTGTCTGAATTAGTCTATTCTCAAATTCCCATGGTTTTTTGAATGCAGTCGGGTAATCTTTTATATGTTCTACATTGCGTCCACGCTCTAGAACCAACGTTTTTAGTCCCTTCTCACATAATTCTTTTGCTGCCCATCCTCCACTAATTCCTGAACCTACAACAATAGCATCAAACTTATTATCTTCTTGAATTTCAATATTCATATCTAAACTCTTTAAGGTAAAAATCTACTCAGTCGCCCATGAGCTTTGATTAGGCTCTAGAGGTATGCATCCAAAGTATTTACCAGGAATATGAGAATATCTTAGTACCTCACTTGCTCCAAATTCTGATGTAAAAAAAGTTAATGATGTAAATTGTTTTAGAGTGGCAAAAAAAGGTTTTCCAATTACTTTGGCCTCTACTTTTAACATTAAGGCTGAAGAGAAATTCAACTTGTTATTGTAATAATCAATTATTTCTTTTTTCTCTGCAGGCTCACATTTCACAAAACTGCGATTGAAATGTGCTAGGGTTCTTTCCTCCAAATCAATCAAACCATTAATAAATCTATTTTGTGATTTTATATCAGCACAATTTGATATCAAAGAAACCAAATTTTCATCTGAGTTAGCTTTTTTAAAAGATGGGATGATGCATTCTGCCAAACTGATTATTAATGAAGTGTTAGAAACTAGATACTGAGAGTTTGGATTTCTATTAAGTTGGAACCATTTATAACCTCCGAATGTCCCAATCAATCCAGTAGCTCCTAAGGCACCATATAAAAATCTTCTTCTTTTAATCTTCATAATTTCGAAAGCGATAAAATATAACTTACCATAATCTTCACATCTGCATTTTCTAAATTTGGATGACCTGGCATAACAACCTCGCCCCAAACTCCATTGCTTCCTTTAATTATCCGGTCAGTTAAAATTTCAACATCTTTTTTTTCATATTTTTTTGCGATATCTGCATAAGACGGACCAATCAATTTTTCATTCTGTCTGTGACAAACATTGCAATCACTGTTATTAATGAGTTTCAAACCATCTGGAATTTCTTGAAGGTCCTCTAACTCAGCTAATGACCTTGGCTCTTCAGTTTTAACAGCTGATTCGGTTTGTACTTCCTGATCTTTGGAAGAACTGCAAGACATTATGAATGGGCAGAGTATTACAATTAGGGTTAGTATTTTCATTTTATTGATAAGTGTAATTAGAATTAATTTTTGCTATATTTTCACCTTTGTTGTAAGACCTCATATTCAGGTAATTATCAATATTTTGGAAAGATATAAGTTATTTTTAAAAAATACCATTGTCTATTTGTTGATCTTTTACTCATAAAACTCTCACCGTAGATAGAGTTGTGTGTTTTATGAATATTAATCGTTATGTATGTCAATTAAATTTAAAAGTGACCATATTTTTACCTTAACTAGTGTTCAACTATTAAAAAAAAGCAGGGATCAAATTTTACATCAATGAAATAATGAAGTTTGAAAAATGATTTTTGATAACGCTTTATTTACTAGGGTAATGTTATTTTTCTAACAGCTCATAATTTAATTTTAGTTCATATAAGTCCCCTCCTAAAAAACTATGGCTTTTTTCGTCAGCGATAATTAGATTGCCTTTTGAGTCAAAGCAGATTGCTTCTTTTTGGCTTAGATGATTTAGGTTAATTTGATAAATTATTTTTGTAAATAGGTTTGAGTTAGTAATGCTTGGGAAAATCCAAATTTTGTCATATGATAAAAGTATTAATAGTTGTTTTTCTGTGTTAATAGCTGCGCCTGTAATACAATTATTAATGGCATTATTTCCACCTAGGAAAATTTTGTTTTTCAAAATAGCTTTATAGTTCCCCGGTTTTTTCGGGATAGAATATACGTATAAGAATCCATCGTATGGATTGGAGCGATTTTTTGTAAAAATAAGAAGTGAGTCTTGATACGCTACTAAAGCTTCAGCATCAAATCGAAAGTTTGTTTCTGGTGGTGGAAATTCAGTTTGGTCTTCATAAAAGAATTCTATTTTTTCTGAGTAAATATTTGATTCTTCAAACAAACTAGATTTGTTTATCTTATAAATCTGAAGTTTTTTTCTTCTGTTTTGATTATTGCCAATATCACCGATATAAATAAATTTATCATCGCTAGTAATATCTTCCCAATCATAATTAGGAGTTTGCTGAATCTTTTTGACTGATTTTATTCCCCCTTCTCTAGTGACAAAATATAGGAATGATCCTCTGTCACTATCATTATGCATTAATAATATACTGTCATTTAGATATAGGAGACCTGAAACTTCTGATAATGCTATAGGTAATGGCGCCAGTTTTTGAAGTATGTCGCCTTGTAAGGTTTCTACTTTTAAGGTTTGAGACAAGCTGTTAGAGTTGATCATTAATAGGCTTATCAAACAAAAAGTCGATATATTATTTGCTAGTAGAATTGAAAACTTCTTCATAGATCCTAATAAGTTTTTTCGTGGAGTTTTCCCAACTAAATTCACTAGATCTCTTAACTCCCAAGGAGACAAGATGTTCGTAGAGTTTATTGTTCTCTAATACTTTTTGTATACCATCGGCTATGCTAGCTTTATCTCTTGAATTAACTAAAAGGGCAGCATTTCCAGCAATTTCGGGCATAGAAGAAAATGATGAAGTGATGACAGGAGTGCCACAAGCCATAGATTCTAATATTGGCATACCAAAGCTTTCTCGAATTGAGGTGTAAAGGAATAATGTTGCTGCACTATATAAATCAGGTTGTTCAGAAAATGGTATGTAGCTAATTACTATAATTTTTCTTCTAATAGAATTGTCAAGGTGAAGATGGTTTAATTCTTGACTTACGTAATCATCAAACGCACCAGCAATTACTAAAGGAATGCCGTTGTTCGATTGCTTAAGATATTCAAGGTAACCAAGTATAGTTTGTCTAGTATTTTTCTTTGGGGCAGAGTTTCCAAAAAATAAAATGAATTTATCAGGTAAGCTATACTTCTTTTTAATTAAGGTCACCTGATCTTCATTTTTTTTGTAAAAATCTTTATTTACTGCATTGTACAAAACATCCACTTTTTTTTCATCAATTCTAAATTTGTCTAGTATTAGTTTCTTTTCTGATTTTGAAACTGTCAAAATTTTTACACACTTTTTTAGGATGTGAGGAAGAATCAATTTACGATAGAGGTTACCTAAATATTGGTAATAGTTACCTTTAAACTTATCATGTTCCATAAATATTATATCGTGGAGAGTCAATATCATAGGCTTGTTGACGAATAAAGGAGCTGTATTAGCCGTGCAATGTATAATATCGATTTCCTCCTTGCTTATAGCTTTTGGCAGCTTGACTTGTTCCCATTCTGGAAATGAGTTAGCAGGAATTTCAACGATTTTTAAATTTTTTGTAGCAGTTATACAGTCGGAATCTATATCTCTTCGAACAAACACAACAAAGCTGTTAGTTTTATCAATTATTTGTAAACTTTTGATAATTTCTAATGCAACTATTTCAAGTCCATGCTTGTGTTTTCTAAATAAGCGCTGCGCTTCTATTCCAACCTTCATAAATTAAAATAACTAGTTTGAGTGCAAAATTTCATCGTACGCATGCTCAATTTCACGAGTCATTCTTACTAGATTAAATTTATTTTTAATTGTTTCTCTCGCTTTGACACCATATTTATCGATAAGATCTCTATTATTATGAAGCATTATAATAGCCTGAGATAATTCATCTGGTGATTGCTGTGATATAAGCAATCCTGATTCTTTATTTATTATAGCTTCTTTTGTCCCATCCACAGGAGTTGCAATTATTGCCTTTTTCATAGCCATTGCTTCCAGTAACCCAATTGGAAGCCCTTCCCATAAACTTGGTAAACAATATATGTCTATATTACTTAAGATGTTTGGTATGTCTTTGCTAAAATTTTGAAAAATAACATTATCAGTTATTCCCAACGTTGTAGCCAAAGCAATCATACTATTTTTCAGATCTCCATCCCCAACTATTAAGAATTTAACTTTTTTTGTCTCATTTAATACTTTTGCAATGGCTTTGATCATAGTATATGGATCTTTTTGAATTGTAATTCTTACTATATATCCGACCAAAGTTTCATCAGAATTAATATTTAATTCTTCTCTCAAATTTGAAAATTCATTATTAGGATTGAATTTATCTAGATCAATTCCATAATTGATTATTTTCCCTCGTTGTAAATTAAACTTTTCTTTACCATCTCTATAATTACTTTCAGAAACTAAGATTGTAAGATCTGAATTGCGGTTTAGAAATTTTTCTCCTAGTTCTCGAAGTCTGCGTAAAGGATAAGATTGATCTTGATGAAATGACCAACCATGTACAGTATAAATAATGGGTATATTAAGTTTTTTTGCAGCCCAGAAGATGTTAGAATTAGCCCGTGTACCATGAGCATGAACAAGCTTTATTTGTTCCTTGATAAGCAGGTCTTTAACTTTTCTCCATACTCGAAAATCAAATGGTTTTTCCGTATAAATAACTTCAGTCCTTATTCCTGCATCTTGAAGTTCACTAACCATAGGACCAGCGGTAAAAGATAATACAATTGGGGTGAATTTAGATCTGTCCATTGTTTTTATCAAGTCCAACACATGTGACTCACCGCCTCCAATCTTGCCTTGCCTGATTGTAAGTAAAATATTTGTAGGTTTTCGACTTTTCATTTAATCACTTTTCTCAAGTTTTAGCATTATATTTCTCAGGACTTACTTCGAAATATAGATGTTTAATTACATTTATTATAAGACATTTGATGTTTTAAGTGACTATAGCCACTTTTTTTTCCAAAGCTGGAAAATCAATACATTCCATAATTTTTGATGATTTACCTGCTTACCTGATAAGTAATCATTTCGTAATTTTATAATCTCTTTTGAGAAAATACCTTCAGCCTTGAGCTTATTTTCATTGAGATGCTCATAATAGTATTCTTTCAAAGTATCCTTAAACCAAATACCTAGTGGGGCTATAAATGGCTTTTTCGGTCTATCCATTAGATTCTTTGGCACATATTTATGCACAATAGTTTTGAGAATATGTTTGTTTTGTCCATCTCTTATCTTGAAATTGGAAGGAAGCCGGCTTACAAATTCTAAAATATTATGATCTAACATGGGCTCCCGACCTTCTAAACTTACCGCCATGGTGGCCCTATCAACTTTTGTTAGATTATTGTCGAGCAAGAAGGTTTTATAATCAATGGCCAAGAGTTTGTTAAGAGCATCATTACCATTCCCGAGTTGAGGTGAAATGTCGAAATAGGTTTTTCTGTTTTGAAAGTCTTGCTGTAAATACATTCGAGCTTCTGCCTCAGTGATGTACTGTGAGATAACTTTCATGGCAACACTTGGGTCTTTATGTTCCCATATTTCTATCATCTTGTCATACCGGGTAGTGAAATTATAAGTTTTGTTCAATACTGGTATTTTATTAGCAGGTATTCTACTCATAGCCTTACTTACAATTGATTGTAAGCCAGCAGGATAGTTGGTGAAATTTATGGCCCTGCTGAATTTATCATATCCCGCAAAAATTTCATCACCTGCATCCCCAGACAGTGCGACTTTAACTTTGGTGCTTGCCAATTGGCTTACTAAATAAGTGGGCACAACGGAATTGTCAGCAAATGGTTCATCGTAAATAAATGGTAATTTCTCTAAAATATCAGAAGCATTTTCTGCGGTACAATATTTTTCAGTATGCTCAGTTCCTAAATAGTCAGCAATTTTCTTGGCCTCGGGAGCTTCGTTAAATGCGTTTTCCGCAAAACCGATAGTAAATGTTTGGAGTTTATCTGTACGTTCACTTTGAAGTAAGGCAGCTATTGCTGTACTATCATAACCGCCACTAAGAAATATACCTACGGGTACATCTGCCACCATTCTATAAGCAAAAGCTTTTTTTAATATTTTTTCCGTTTCTAATACGGCTTCGTCATAAGAAATATCGAGCTTTGGTTGATTATAACAGTCAACAACATCCCAATATTTCTCTTTTTTAATTTTTCTGCTTTTTAAATCAATTTGTAAATAGTGACCCGGTTCTAGTTTAGTGGCATCTTTAAAAATGCAATAGGGGGTAGGAACGTAATTGTACTGTAGGAAGAGTGCTAGACTATCATGATCCAATTGCTTCTCAAAAGCCGGGTGTTCGTGAAAACTTTTCAATTCTGATGCAAAAAGTACCACTCCGTTTTTCTCGTAATAATAGAGAGGTTTTACGCCTGCTCTATCACGATATATTAATACCTCTTGCTTGGTCTTATTATAAATAATGAAGGCAAACATGCCAATAAATTGTTCAACAGCCTTCGTGCCCCAGCAATCAAATGCCTTCAGAATAACTTCTGTGTCAGAGGTTGAGTTAAATATATAACCTTCTTTTTTAAGCAGTTTCTGAACTTCAAGATAATTATAGATTTCCCCATTAAATGTAATGGTAAGTTCATTAAAAACCATGGGCTGATGCCCCAAGGGACTCAAGTCGATTATGGATAGCCTTCTATGCCCCAAGCCTACTGATGCATGATCACTTTCCTCAAAAAAAAGACCACTATCATCGGGACCTCGGTGACTGAGTTGATCAGTCATACTCTTTAGAGTATCTTTTGAAGTACTTTTTGTATAGTCTATAAAACCTGCAATACCGCACATAGCTTACTCAATTAAATTTAATTTCATTTTTGAATCCAAAATTCCATAAAACTCCAGCAATAAACACCCGTAAATGTTGATATTGCTTCTTGAAAAGATATTTAAGTGTATTTTTTGGAACGGTAAAAAAAAATAAGAAAAATAAAAAAATAGTATACTGAGGTACGGTCTTATTCCTCTTCATAAAAAGAATTCGGTTTCTTGTGAGATAATAAGTCTTTAAGGTGCTGTCTTTACCTGTGGAAACTGAAACTTTGTGTTTTATAAGACCATTAGGTTGATAATATATTTTGTATCCGGCATTTTTTATTTTTTCACACCAATCAAATTCTTCATAATACAAAAAGTATTCCTCACACATTAATCCAATTATGTCAATTATTTTTTTTGATATCATCATTCCCCCACCGTGACAAAAATCAGTCTCTTTTAAGTCATTAAATTGACCCTTATCGGGTAGGTTAGTTCCTATCATTTTGTTTCTGCCAGTGAAAGCATTAATATTTGTATAACCTGCATATTCTATAATGCCAGGTTGGTAATAGAAGTGAAATTTAGGACTTACGATGCCGGCATCTGGATTTTGATAGAAAGTTTTTAACAGAATCTCTAAACAGTTTCCTGTTATAACTGCATCATTATTGATGAATAATAAATAATTGCCTGAAGCCTTCTTAATACCTAAATTACATCCACCAGCAAAGCCAAGATTGATATCCGAACGAATAAATTTAATTGATTCTGAAATGCCCCTGATTTCTTTTTCGGGGTTATAATTGGAAGCGTTATCAACAACTATTATTTCATAGTTGTAACTATTAGATTCCAATTTTAATATCGATTGTATTAATTCAATTGTATCCTTATAACTGTTATAATTAACAGTTATGATACTTATTTCAATGTCAGATGTATCGCTTAAGACTTTTTCCATATCATTAAGAAACCGCCAGAAAATGCATTCGGAAGGAAATCAGCAACTTTGGCATCTAACTTCTGTAAAGAAAAAATTCTTTTTGTCAGCAGTGAAACAGGAAAAATATCATCAATAAAATTTGAGGCTTTGGTATCTATAATTTTAAACATACAAGAACTAGAGAGTTTTTTTAATTCTTTCTTAGAGAAAAATTGAATGTGGTCGAGATCAGAGGCCTCCGATTGTATAGTTTTACCAGAATAACCTAAACTTGATTTTAGTTTATTAATTAATTTCCATGTACCCGGTAACTTATCTCTGATTTTTAAATAGGGTCTCGTTACTAAGAGTTCTCTTGGCCCAATCCCATTAGGAACGGTGACAATAAGTATTCCATTGTCTTCTAAGAGATCGTGAAGTTCTTTTAGTAATTTTCCTGGATTATTGAGATGTTCTAACACTTCCGAACATATTACAGCATCATATTTTATACCTGTGCCTTTTATTGATTCAGCATCACCCTGCTTAAATTCAACGTTAGGAAATGGGTTTGTTTTTTTAGCTTTTGCTACTGCTTCTGGACTTATCTCTAATCCATGAATATTATAACCCTCTTTACCGAGGTGCATGCTAATTATACCGTTACCACAACCAACATCTAGTACCTGTCCTGATTTTTGAATATACTTATCAAGATTTGATTTGATAAATGCCAGACGTTTCAAGTCTCCATATCGGGTATATGTTGGGATTTTTTGTTCCACTTTGTCCATTAAAATTAATGCTTATGAGGTGTATGTATAAAATTATTATCTTTGCCTTTTAGTCTTAAATGAATTAGAATAACGGTAAAAAATGTTAGGGGTAGTGTAATTAAGGCTTTTAATGTATCTAAATTTAAATATGATTTTGGTATGCAAATCAAAGTGCTCATAATATAAATAGTGCAAGTAATGATCCAAAATTTTGGAAAAAATGAAAGGCCATAAATACTTAATAGACCAATAGTAGATATTAAACCCAAATTAAGTATTCTAGGCAATTGAATTTGAGCCAATATTGTGATATTAAATAAGGAGAAATTTTTAAAAATCGCACTAAAGCCTGTTTTTGCATAGTGAAACAAATATTTATAATGACTGCTAATCCATCTAGTACGTTGATTTTTAAACACTTCTTTAGAGTCCACTTTTTCATCCAATACAATTGCTTCTTTGAGATAATGTATTTTCTGCCCGGCTTCAAGAATATTGACTTGTAATGCCTTATCGAACCCTCCAACAGCATCAATGTTCAGTAAAGATTTTTTTAACAAGTCAAATTTGAATGCCATAGCTGATCCAATTATTGAGCTAGACAAACCCAAGGCATAAGGTCCCTGCCTTGAAATATGATTACCAATAGCTTCGCTTATACCATCTAGAATTGCATAGGACGTATTTAGATTTTTTGCAATTCTTTGTCCCTGAATTGCTTCAAAACCTTGATTAAAGGCAGCGTTTATTTTTTCTAGAAAATCATTTTGCATTAAGTTATCTGAATCAAGGATAACAGCAATGTCGTATCCAGAAAATCTAGATAAGGCTTCATTCAGTGATTTTGTTTTTGTGCTTTTTTCAAATGAAACGGGTAAAACAATTATGTCTAGTAAAGCTAATTGTTTTAAAGTATTAGTATCAAAACTATCCGCAATGATAATTATGTCATACTTATTCTTTGGGTAGTGTTGTTTTAATGCAGATTTTGCTGTATTGACAATGATACTATCTTCTTTATAGCCAGGAATAAAAACTGCAATCTTGTTGTTTGCACCTTCTTTGGTAAGCCTTAGTTTATAAAATAAACCGGATAATGAAAAAATAAGTGTGTATAGCGAAACGTATCCAAAATAAATGGCTAATAAAACTTCAATTAATTTAAGCATTGGAAGTTTATACTTTTTCTTCTTGCATTAAAGCAGGAAAAGTTCTTAATATTAAAGAGATATCAAATAAAAATGAATTTTTTCGAGCGTAGTCTATATCCAGTTTAATTCTTTCTTCTTCTGACATTTCAGCTCTGCCTCTTTTAGTAACTTGCCACAAACCTGTAATTCCAGCGGGAGACATAAATCTCATGGCGCAGTCGTCTTTTGTGAGTTGTTGTGCTTCATAGAGTGGGAGGGGTCTATTACCTACAATTGACATATCACCTTTAAGTACATTGATTAATTGTGGTAATTCATCTAAACTGGTACTTCTTAGAAATTGACCAAATTTTGTTATTCGTGGATCATCTTTGATTTTGAAAAATACTGGATTTGAACCCTGATCTTTAATTTCTACTGAACCACCGTATTGATTCAAATGCATTAACTTATTCAGTTCCTTATCAGCACCATTCGACATGGATCTAAATTTATAAAAGTTAAATACTTTATATCCACGACCCGCTCTTTCAGAGATATAAAAAATAGGACCTCTTGATTCAAACTTTATAATTAAGGCTATTAAAAGCATAATCGGGCTGATAATCAAAAGTGCACTTCCGGCTACTAAAATATCAAATAGGCGTTTACCTAAAGATATTTTAAAATTGAAAGGCTCTATTTGAAGCTTTTGTTCTGATGAATTAGAAAGTTTTTTAAAGAGCTTGAGAAAATCAATCCAATAATTTAGACTTTCAGGATTAATATTGTTACAAATGACGTCATCAGCTCCATTTTTTAGCAATTTCTTTTTTTCTGAATCTGTGAAGGTAGAACCTACAGCAACTATTGGCACACCGCACTTACTTAGAATCTGCTTTGCAAATCGAAAATGACCAAGAGACTTTTCATTGACCTCATTTACATAGTAGACAACAGCATCTGGCTGATTTTCGCATGAAATAGTTACCAGATTGACTAGAGCTTTGTGAGAATTAACAGTATTAGAGTAAGGATAATGCTTTGAAAGACTATTCAATTTATCTAACTCACATATAATTAATAACTTCTTATCATAAACTGGAGTATTATCTTCAGATTTATTAGAATAAGTATTTGATGTTATTGAATCCTTCATTTTTCAGTGTTTTAAGTATTAGCGGTCTTAATCAAATCGTTAATCGTTGCTATTAATTGTGGAGGGTCAAAAGGTTTTTCAATGACTTCTAATGCGCCTGCTTCAAAGCAATTTTGTCTTAACTGCTCGTCTACATGACTCGTGTACATAATCACTGGTATTTCTTTAAATACTCCACTCTTTCTGAGATTTTGCAAAAATTCTAACCCTGTTATTTTAGGTAGAGCAAAGTCACATAACACTATATCCGGTATGTTGCCTTCAAGTAACCACTCCATAGCAGTTACCCCTTCTCTTTTAACAGTTACATTAAAGTCTTTACTAAGAACTTTCTGTAGCAACCAACATAAGGCTTGATCGTCCTCTATGACTAAAATAACTGGTTTCATACAAGAAACTTAAAATTATAAGACTAAAACTAAATAGAGGAATTAAAAAACTTTGAGGGGATTCTAAGTCCAACTATAAACAACAAATTCATTAAGCCATTACGAATATAGTACATGTTTGCTATTAAATACAAGCTTGGAGAATATTATTTTAGCTATTGTTACCGTGATATTAAATATAAAAATTCAAATATTAAAATATACCATAGTAATAATTAATAGCTCTTGATTTAGTCATATTACGATGTAAGGTTTTTCCAAAATAACTATGTTTATACATTAATTTCAAAAAAGCTTATTGAAGTTGATTAAAACGATTTAATAATTTACTTAAGAAACATGGACGCTTAAGAGATATGAAAGCGACAAAATTTTGGCAGTCTTGATATAATTCAATAAATATTAATAGGCACGTGAGAAACTTACTAAAATGAAAAAAAATATTTTTTGCATTAAGTTGGGTCTAGTGTTTTATCCTTGTAAAATTTAGTGATTTAACTTTTTCTATTTAGTAAAGTTGATCAAATATGTTGTTCAGTGTATTACAGAAGAATACGTTGTATTTACATAGATCACAGGTTTTACACAAATATCAGATTTTGATCCAGTCAATGTTATCTATTCAGGTCAACCATTAGAATGGTATTTTATTTCTTTAATACTTGTAATATGAGCTAACAAAAAATTCAAATTCACTTTATACCATACTATGTTCACAGACATGATAGTGTTCTTTAATCAGATGGGGATAAATATTGAACAAAAAAAAGCCCTGAAATTAATTTCAGGGCTCTCATTATAAGAAATTATAATTATGGATTGATTGGAAGTCCAACTCCAGCATATTTACCTATGTTAACAAGAGGAATATCTGAACCAAATTTTGCATTAATAGCCTCAATGAAAACATTGGCGGTGAAGGCATACCCTCTACTATTTGGATGAACACCGTCTTCAGAAAATGCTCCAGTAGGCGGTACAAAATTTGGTGTAATAGTAACTCCATTATAAACACCAAAACCAGTATTGCTAAATGTACTTAAGGCCATATTTACATCAGCAAGTGCTACTTGATCTGAATAGTTTGATACTTGTGTTTCTATAGTAGCATTGAAACCTGAAATTGCATCAGCAATCTCTTCTTGCTCAGCTGTTGTAAGTACATATTGATCTCCCAATGCTACGCCTACACCTCTTACAGATGCTGGATTGTTAGGGTCTGCTAAAGTGCCTAAGACTGAACCTGCAGTTAGGGTAATCAAGTCTGCACTATTGGTTTGTCTGTATTGTGGAATAGGAATCTGACCTCCAGTTAATGTTGCTACGTCAGTTAATTCATTATCTTCTATTACAAAACCATTTTGTCCTGCAGCAAAATTAATTACTCTTAAATCATACTCAGCTTGACTAATAATTCCTGCTCCTAAAGCTGCTTGTAGACCTCCATTATAGGCTGCATATCCTCCATTTGAGAGAGTAGCAGTACTCTCATCTAATGGTATGGCATTCCAAGGCACAGCTTTGAAGAATGGTATACTAGTAACATCTGGAATGTTTCCTACAATCCCTTTAACATTTGGATTAGCAGTTAAAGTTGACATAATTAAACCATATTGAAAAGCAAAAGCATCTTGACTAGTTAGAGGAACACTTCCTGACGCTCCACCTGTTGCATATCCTAATACATCATTATTCCCTAACCAGAACATGAAAAACGTAGGGCCTGCTGACATCATATCACCTAAAAGCGTAGAAGATCCAGGTGCTGATGCGAATCGAGCATAATATGGACTTACTCTAGGGTCTAAACCTAATAAACTCCAATCACCTGTTTGAGGTATTAATGCTTGACCTAATAAAATACCTGGGACGCCAAAGTTGTTTAAACTAGACGTACTTCCTTCGTAATTAAAACTAGGGTTTAGCGGACTAGGGAGTGATGCTGCATTAGAGATTACAGGTCTTGGTGCTGGAGGAGTACCTTGAAGTCTTAGTCTACCTAAAACAGTACCATCAGCAGTCATACCTGAATACCCGTTTTCTGAATTAATGGTCGGCTGCACAAAAGTAGCGCTTCCAAAATCTCCAAGTTGGCTATGAATAATAGAAGGCAAAGAGTTATTTTGACCTTCTGTAAACAATGCACTTGCTTGATATCCTGCAGTTAATGAGTTACCCATAGCAACAAAGTTGCTAAAATCAGCACTACCCGAAGTACTCATGACAGGTTCTTCTACAACTTGTGTAGAAGGGAAAGGGTTTTCGTCTAATTCCTGTGCACAGGAGAAAAGTCCGAATAGAAGTGCTATTAAATATAGTTTATTTATATTTTTCATTTCTTCACTAGTTTAAAAATTCGTCAAATGTAAGAGATATGTAATACTGTTGACCAATGAAAGGTGCTCCTATAGTGGTGCGATAATCTCCACCTCCTAAATTAGTTCCACCTACCTTAACAAGGGTCTTCAAATTAGGAATTTTGTAAGTTACCTGAGCATCTAAAGTGCCATAAGCAGGTATCTCCAATGTTCCGAATGAATTCTCCCACAAGAAGTCTTGCTGGTATTTAAAAGCTATATTAAACCCTACATTTTTAAATAACTTTCTGTTAGATAAACCAATATTAAACCTGTTTTCTGGAGTATTAAACCCAGCTTGGAAGTCACTGTCTTCAGATGCATCGGTTTTAAAAGTTGCGTAAGAATAATTACCTGTTAAAGAGAAATTTTTTGGTAAGTTATAAGTGAAACCTAGACCAAAACCATCAGAAGTAATTTCTTCTTTTGAGTTAACATAAAGTCTATAGGCAGTTAAGGCTTGAATAGTAGTTCCCTTTTGTTCTGTAGGGTTTATATTTCTTACCGATTGCTGTGCTATAAAATCTTTATAGATGTTATGATAATAGTTTACGTCAATTAATAGTTTGTTTCCGAATAAGCCTTTATAACCTGCTTCGTAAGCTGTTAATTGCTCTGGCTGAACGTAATCTATATCAGTAACCTGAAGAAGTGATTGGTCATTTGACCCTGCTGCTACATATTGCTGATATGATTCTTCAGTATATGCACCACCTTTATGGATTCCGTAACGTGCGGCATTTCCTTCAGCGCTACCCAGTAGGATAGTGGTAGTTGGAAAATAGATGAACTGTGCCTGTGTTTGAGGGTTTCTAAAACCAGTTTGGTAAGAAGCTCTAATATTATGATTAGGGGCTACTTCGTAAACTGCCGAAACTCTTGGTGTTGCCTGACCATCGAAGTTTTGATTTTTATCATATCTAATAGATGCTTGAATTTTTAATTTATCATCCATGAATGATTTTTTTATTTGAGTATAAAACCCAAACTCATCAATAACAATGCTTTCATTAGCACCCCCATCAGGACTCTCGTTAAAAATTGTTCCGTCAGAGAATAGGTCATATCTTCTA
>CAYGNU010000040.1:0-256 GCA_964351175.1 uncultured Roseivirgaceae bacterium
AGATCATGCCGCGTTAAATCATGCTTCTAAGGAAGAGAATCCAATCCTCTTTCTCTATGTTTATGAACCAGCGTTGCTCACTCATCACCATTATGCTGAAAGACACTTCAGATTTATACATCAGTCTTTAGATGATCTTGATCGACAACTAGAAAAATTTAACACCAAAGTACTCAGGCTTCAAGGCCCTTTCATTGAGGTATTTACTCATCTACGAGAGAACACAGATATTCAAAATATTTATTCCCACGAAGAA
>CAYGNU010000040.1:266-14990 GCA_964351175.1 uncultured Roseivirgaceae bacterium
AAGTAGGGCTAAAAGCAACCTTTGATCGAGACCGGGAATTCAAAAAATTCTGTATCCATGAAAAAATAGACTGGTCTGAATATCCTGACAATGGGATTATCCGTGGTTCAAAAAATAGAATAGACTGGACTAAGAATTGGTATGGCTATATGTCTGGACCAGTATATCGTGTGAATATGGAAAACACGGAATTTCTGTCACAATCATCCATCTCAAATATTCAGAGTTGTCGATTCAATAAGTATCCAATTTTTGAAGATAATATACTTGTCCAATCAGGAGGTGAAATTAGGGCACATAAGGTATTGAAGTCATTCCTAAATGATAGGATTAAAAACTACTCCAAGGGCATTTCGAAACCTGAAATGAGCAGAGAAAGTTGTAGCAGGCTTTCACCTCACCTTGCTTGGGGTAATATATCTATTCGGCAAGTTTATCAGTCATTACAAGCACTCAAAAAAGAAGGTCATTACAAATCCCAAATATCAGCGGTCTCTTCTCGACTAAGATGGCGCAGTCATTTTATGCAGAAATTCGAATCAGAATGTTCAATGGAATTCACCTCCGTTAATAGAGGATATCAATCTTTAGAAAAAGACCTTTCTATTGAGAAACTAACCGCTTGGAAAGAAGGTAAAACCGGGTATCCTTTAGTGGATGCCTGTATGCGATGTTTGAACGAAACCGGCTATATCAATTTCAGAATGCGTGCGATGCTAACTTCATTTGCTACCCACCTACTATGGCAGCCATGGCAATACATTACACCGCATTTAGTGCAACAGTTTCTCGATTTTGAACCAGGCATACACTTTCCACAAATACAGATGCAAGCTGGAGTAACGGGTACGAACACCATCCGCATTTATAACCCAATCAAACAATCTGAAGATCATGATCCTGATGGACATTTTATAAAAAAATGGGTTCCAGAGCTTAAGGCATGTCCTAAAGAATTTATTCATGAACCTTGGAAAATGACCGTACTAGATCAGCAATTGGCGAATTTCAATGTAGAAAAGGAGTATTACCGACCAATTATAGATCAGAAGGAAGCATCAAAATACGCCCGGCAGAAGATTTGGAGTCACAGAAAAGATGGTGTGGTGATCCAAGAGAAGAAACGAATTGTGGAAAAACACATCATCCCGAGACGAACCCGACAATAAAGGCTGGTTTTATATAATCCGTTTTTATAGTTTGGTGAATTAATAATTCGATTAATCGTAAGATATTTTATTTGGATTTTAATGAAATAACCGTGCCGGTGACATATTTTCTTTATGCATAAATTTATAAAATACCTTTTAATAATATTTGGGGTTGTAGTGAGCGCTGCTTTAGGATTTTACTTATTGATCCACATTGCATTTGAAGGTATATTTACTGGCCCATACTATAATCACAAAGACCTTGTTGAGAACTTTGAAATAAGAAAAGTGGAAATTTTCAAGGCTAAAGACTATTTCTATTCAATTATTCCTCAGAATGCAAATGTGACTATTGAATTTAACAATTCAGATATTGAAATATTTAATTTGAAAAAGAACGGTGTTTATGAAAGCAATTGGAATATTGAACGCGGATCAAATAAAATGGACTCTTTATTGAATGAACTTGGCTGGACATACTCGACTTTGGATGAGCTAGAAAAAAAGCTGACAGCAGCAAATTGCATTTCTGCGTCAAGTTGGAAACCAACTACGATTGGTTGGCAAAGGAGTGGAATGGGGAAGTTTTCTTATAAGATTTTTAACGAAAGTCTAACAGACTCCTTGATTTCGCAATATAACGATGGCTGTACATTCATATATTATAAGGACAACATAGTCTTGGAATATGGTGGTGGCGCAATTGGACCACAGTGCTTTCCGAACAATCAATAAAAAGCCACAGCTTTGGTTCGTGTCCTCTCGAAACAAACAGTCCTCAATACTAACTTCAAGTTCGAAGTGACACAAGCTCAGCTATCAATTGAATTAGCTATATTTAAAATGTCATGGCTGGTTTTGTCACATCTATCTTCAATAGTATTTCCAGAGGATTTGTCTTCGCTCAGATAACACGATTCATTAATCCTGAGCTTCTTTCTTCGCTCATCTATTTTACCATTTTAATTTTTGCCAGGTTTTTCGATTACAGTTTTCTTGAAGATTTTAGTAAATACATCCTCGTTGAGCTTGTTATGATGCATGCCAATATCGGCATTGCTGCAGCCATTTTCTTTTCGTCAAGTGAAAGAAATAAAAAAATACTCCTCATTATTATGGGCGTCAGCTATTCGGTATCTGTAATAGTAATGGCATTCGCATTTGGGGCTTGGTGGATGGCATTCGTATTTGTTCTGATCATTTACTCTCGAATGATCACGCCACTAAAAGATCTTAAAAAGGTGAATTGGGTAGGAGAAATGGTACTCACCATGGTAAGATTTGGTTTCTATATGCTAGCTGGATTGTTATGCATGCTTTTAAATGAATACGCATTTGGAAAAGAGCATGCTTTAGGAATGTTAGTCTGGGGAGCTACATACTATATGGCCATATATTTATTAAGAAATAAAGAGGCTATGATAAAGGCATTTTTTACTGATTAGTCAAACTACTTTATCCCAACAAAAATATTCGCCTCCTCCGCCTTAGTTCGTGTCCACACTAAAGAAGAAGTCATAAATCATTACTTCAAGTTCGTGGAGACTCAAACTCAGCTATCAATTGAATTGACTATATTTAAAATACCATGGCTGGTTTCGCTTCATCTATCTTTCATAGCATTTCAAGGGGATATCTCTTTTCAAAGCTCACTCACTTTATCAACCCTGAGTTACTATCCGCCTTAATGTATGCTAGTATTTTTTTAGCCTATGGTTTGGGGTATCTCTCTTACCCATATCTGGAAAATTTCAGCAACTATATGATTGTTGAGTTCTTAATGATTCATTCAAATGTAGGTATAGCTGGAGTTTTGGTTTTTGCTACTGATGAAAGGAGTAAAAAGGCAATAATAATTGGTGTAGGTTCTTTCTACTTCTTGTTCATGTTATCCATGGCCATAGGCTTTGGTGCTTGGTGGACGGCATTCGTCTTTATTCTGATTTTATATTCACGTATGATAACACCATTAGTCGATCCTGATAAATCAAATTTAAAAGCTGAAATACTCATTACCTTTGGAAGATTTTTCATCTACATGTTTTCAGCCATAATTGGTTATGGTGTTGCCATAACTTTCATAGGCAATGACGATACTTACGCAATGATTACCTGGGGCATAATATATTATTTTTCATTATTTCTTCTCCGAAATAAATTGCCGTTACTTAGAGTGTTTATCGAAAACACAGCTCCACCATCATGATAGATTTTAGATTAAACACTGATAGACTTGAACTCAGGAAGCTAACCATTCAGGATGCTGATTTCATTCTTAAGTTAGTCAATACTGAAGGTTGGCTTCAATATATTGGAGATCGGAATGTGCATAATGAATTGGATGCCGAAAATTTCATTCAAACTTGGGCATTAGACCGATATAAGACCTTTGGCTATGGTCCTTTCATCATTCAATTAAAATCAACAGATGAGATTGTTGGTATTTGTGGTCTTTTCAAACGCGACCATCTTGAATATCCTGATCTTGGTTTTGCTTTACTTCCTGACTTTTATGGTCAAGGTCTGGCACAGGAAGCAAGCAAATTGGTAATCAAATATGCTTTTGAGAAGCTCCAGCTACCTAAAATCTATGCTATCACAGCAGCGAATAATACCAGCAGTACTAAGCTATTACATAAACTCGGGTTTATTGAAATACCATCGCCAGTTGATAGCCCAGATAAGACTTTCGAATTACTCCATTAATTTGACCAAGTATCCATATTTAAAACCCTAATTTCTTAGTTTTACTACTTCATAAAATTGCAGATCAATGGAAAAAGCCAATTGGATAACCGCCAAACCTGCCAGCCGAGCAGGCGGGGAATATACCGATATAACCTATAAAAAATCAGGTGCTACCGCTCGTATAGCATTCAATAGACCAGATGTGCGTAATGCCTTCAGACCTAAAACCACAGCCGAGCTTTTTGATGCCTTTCTTGATGCCCGCGAAGATCCTAAAATAGGAGTAGTGCTATTGTCTGCTGAAGGGCCATCTTCAAAAGATGGCATCTATTCCTTTTGCTCTGGTGGCGACCAAAAAGCAAGAGGTAAAAATGGCTATGTTGACGAAAGTGGCGTTGCCAGATTGAATATCCTAGAGGTGCAAAGATTGATCAGATTTATGCCTAAAGCTGTTATTGCCGTAGTTCCCGGTTGGGCTGTAGGCGGTGGCCACAGTTTACATGTGGTATGCGATTTAACACTTGCCAGTAAAGAGCATGCCATTTTCAAACAAACCGATGCCGATGTTACCAGTTTTGATGGTGGCTATGGTTCGGCCTATTTAGCTAAAATGGTGGGCCAAAAAAGGGCACGTGAAATTTTCTTCTTAGGTAGAAACTACTCTGCACAAGAGGCCTATGACATGGGTATGGTAAATGCTGTAATACCACATGCAGAATTAGAAGATACTGCTTATCAATGGGCACAAGAAATATTGGCTAAATCTCCTATGTCTATTCGAATGCTAAAATTTGCTTTTAACCTTACAGATGATGGTATGGTCGGACAGCAAGTATTTGCTGGCGAAGCCACCAGATTAGCCTATATGACAGAAGAAGCTGAGGAAGGTCGGAACGCCTTTCTTGAGAAAAGAAAACCTGATTTCGGAAAATTCCCTAGAGTCTCTACCTAAAAGTATTAGTGCTTTACTGACTAGATGCTAAGTTGAAGGCTGACTATTTAACCAATTTCAGCCTTTTTTTACGTCTAAAAAATCCAAAGAGCGGCATTATCAATCCATATATCCAATAGATGATTCCTGCTACAAAAGCATTTGACACCAGCGCAAAGAAGACTGATATCAAAGGCACTGATGCCATCAAGATGTTGTAATAAATATTAGACTTGGTATGAAAAGTTTCAATTTTAGTCAATTTTAAGTCTTCTCTTCTTTTATAAGCTAGCACATACATCATCCCTAATGTGCCAAAAACAGCTGCGGCTCCAAGTCCGTAAATTATCATGAGACTTGCCATTTGATCAGGTTGAATCACATCAGTGAATATTAAATCTACTCCCGCCTGATCCCCACTAATCAAGGAAAAATAAAGTTGAACTAACATCTGAAACAAGAATTTAAGAGGATAGATGTACGTTAGAATCAGAAACAATAGAAAGGTGTTAATTACTACTATCTTGACATCCTTAAAACCGTATCGAATGAAGAAAATGTAATGTTGAAACCATATCATCATTAATAAGGTAATACAAATACCAAAAGGGATGATATTGATGAAGGACTCCATCAATTGATCAAAGGTAGTAGGAACTGTTGATGACAAGACTAGTAATGTTACTGCAAGTGCAAATACAGCATCACTAAAGGTTTCAATTCTTGTTTGCTCTTCTCCCCTATTCTTAAATTCTGGATTTATACCTAAAGCACTAGCCTTCAACTTTTGCCTCACCATATTAGCTTGTATTTTAAACAGTTAAACTTTACTGTTTAAAATAGCTAAATGAATAAAGACAACAAAAATTTACTTGTAGTATTAATCCTTTAACGCATATGTTAATACTGGCCTTTTAGTATGGTTGACCACTTCTTCGGCAATACTACCACCTATTAAATGTGCTAGTCCTGTTCTTCCATGGGTGCCCATAACTATGAGGTCAGCCTCTACTTCGTTAGCAAAGTGAAGTATCCCCTCTTCTTCGCTTACATCATTATAGACTCTAAGCTGATAATTGTCTAGTTTATTGTTGTCTGCAAATGCTTTTAATTCCAATAAAGAATCGCGATCGGTGAGGAAGTTATTGGGAGTATTAACCCTAACTAAATATAATTCGAAATCGAAAAACTCTTTGAGTTCTTTTACTACTTTCAAATGTCCGCCACCAATGCCATTACCATCTGTAGCAAATGCTACCGTTTTAATGCTGAGATCATCAAGATTATCATGGACTGTCAAGACAGGACATTTTGCATGTCTTACCACCTTTTCAGCGTTAGATCCGATAAGAAATTCCTTCATACCATTAGAACCTTTAGTGCCCATCAATATCAAGTCGATTTCAAAATCCTTGATAATTTCTTGTACCCCATAATAAGGATTGCCAATCTTTATTTCTTCTTGAAAAGAAACTGAAGGATGTGCCTTTTTAATATCTTGAAACTCACGCTTTGCTCTCTCTATCAGCTTATAAATATAAAGTCGATCTTCAATACCTGGCATAGCTATTTCGCCTGTATAGCTTACCATAGAAACCGCATTATCTTCTATAACATGAAGTAGTATTATTGAAGATTTGGTTTTTTCAGCTAATTTGGCCGCCATAGATGTTGCATTTTCGGCCTGCTCAGAAAAATCGGTCGGAACGAGTATTGTTTTCATAGCTTCATTGTTTTATTGTTTCAAAGTTGAATAAAGAAACAATACTATGCCATGAAGGAAGTCAATCTATAAACTGACTGTTATCAATTATAATAACTGACCAAAACCAAAAAACAATATGAATATTAAAGTAGACAATGCCATTTGCTTTAAATAAGGATCAAGCTCTTGAGCACTTCTTTTATTTTTTACAGCCTTGATATTAATGTTAAACATTGGCAGCACAACGATAAAAGCAAACTGATACCAAGATTGATAATTTATAAAAGAATATACCATCGAGGCGAGTACTCCAATAATTATTAGTGCTATGTGATATTTAACTGCTCCTTCCCTTCCTATTCTTACGGGTATAGAATACTTCCCTGCTTTTTTATCTGACTCAATATCCCTTATGTTATTAACATTTAACACGGCTACTGAAAACAACCCACAGGATAATGCAGGTAAAATCAGGTCTAAGCTTATCGTGTTGGTGTATAAATAATAAGATCCCATTACTCCCACTAACCCAAAGAATATCAACACTGAAATATCACCAAGCCCCATATATCCATAAGGCTTCTTTCCTGCTGTATAGGCTATGGCAGCAAGTATGGCCAATAGGCCCAACCCAAAAAAGAATAGGAAAGCCTGCATATTTAAACCAAAGGAAATATAAAGTAGTGAAACTCCTGAAATAAGGCATAAAACAATAAATACTGCTATCGCTACTTTCATAGCAATAAGAGATATAGCCCCTGATTGCACCGCTCTCTGAGGCCCTTCTCTATGGTGGCTATCTGCTCCATTTACAGTATCACCATAGTCGTTAGCTAGATTAGAGAGTATTTGTAAGAATATAGTGGTGAGTGCACAAAGTATGAAGATATTCCAATCGAATTTGCCAGCAGCAGCGGCCAAAAAACTACCCATACCAATGCTTGAAAGTGCCAAAGGAAGTGTTCTTAATCTAAATGCTGAAAGCCATTTCTTCATTGCTAAAACAAATTAATGTAATTATATTTATATTCTTACCTTTTGAAGCATTCACAAAAATACAATGCCATGAAAAAGAAACTGCTATTAAGTCTAATATTTCTCGCTTCGTTTGTAACTGCTTCAACAGCGCAATCTAAAAATGGTTTTACTTATGTGAAGGCTCCAGATTTGACACTCAATGATTACCAGCATAGAAAAACCACTAAATATAAATCAGGATTAGAATTTCAATTCTTAACCACTCAGTCGAAAGACAGCAATCCAATGATGCAAAGTAAATACGGCCCTGCTGATGATATCTGGATTGGTGAAACTCAAACTTCTGTCATCAACTTTAAAAAATTGATGATAAGCACCAATTACGATTTTGATGTTAATGGCAACCTCAGAAGGACTACCACTAACATCAGACTTAATAAATTGATCAGTTATAGGATATTCTAGTTCAGCTCTTTATCACTGACTTTCTTGCTAAGCTTTCTCCAGAAAATTAATCCTGTAATTATCCAGAGACCTATCCAAATTACATCGCTCACAGGTTTGTTAATAGATATTTCAACAAGACCTGTGTTTGAAATATCTGAACTGATGTTCAAAGCCCCATGAAAAATTACAGGCACCCATATTAGGTTTGTTTTGTTTTGTGATGTACCAAATACAATTGACATAAAAACTGTGGTCAAAGGCATAAGTATAAACCCACCAATTATCGGGTAATCTGGAAAATTGTGCCCTAGTAATATACCCGGCAGGTGCCACCAACCCCAAATAAGGCCAATGATAAGGAATGGAAAAAAAGATGAGTTATCAGGCGCCCATTGCTTTTGTAAATAACCGCGCCAGCCATACTCTTCACCTAGACCAAAGGCTATGCTATAGATTAACATTCCAACAAAATAAGAGGATAGATAATTAGGGATAAATGCATACCAAGGTTGCGCCTGCGCTCCAAAAAGCAATGCAGTTCCCCTCAAAGCGACATCTCCATTATTATTATTAATACTAATGAAGCCTTCCTTTAAGTCAGCAGAGTCCGTCATTACAAGTAAAATCATAGAGAGAATCTCAATTACAAAGGGTAAAAAAGCTGCTATCATTATCCATTTGATATTCTTTAAAGGATTCCAGCTTACCCCTTTAAATAGTCCTTCTCTATAAACAAGGCGCATAATTATGCCTGCAAATGCTGGCATCCACATTAACAATAATGTCCACTCACTATCAATACCAGCACCTGTTAAAATAATGCTGTATGGAATGCAAGATAGAATAAGAGTCAGCAGTACAAACTGCCAGCCCTTTTTGCTCAAACTCTTTAACTTATTCATTGATTATTTTTTTAAGTTCAAATCCGAAAACATGAAGTTGGTTATTGTCAAACATTACCGACTGCCCACCATACCGACCTAAGCCAGCTGTTTTTGCTCTTTGCTCATCTTTAATGTCAAGTACAAATTTCATTTTTTGTTTTGTGTCAGGCTGCTCCAATTTGAAGATGAGTAAGCCCTCTTCTTCCACTAACTCAAACCCTTTAAACAGTGATCTTTCATTTGGATCTGAGTTAGTAACTTCATATTTTCCAACTCGATTTTTCCAATTATCACTCAGCATTTTTCGCTCTAGCTTCTCGGCCATCAACTCTTTAGGATCACCTTCTTCAAGAAGTGTCATCACTTTATGCCCTTCAATAGTTTCGAAGTAAAATCTCGTATCACCTAACCTAATAGGAACAAAGCCAAAAAGCATGATTTTAGGAATGAATGTATTTTCACTTACAGCCAGTAAACGGACCTTCAAGCCTTGCAACTCCATCCCTAATCTTTTTCCTTTTCTTGCTACATTAAAATATGCTCCTGGTGTGACATATGTTCCCTCATATTGATCTAGTGTAGACTCGGCCAAGTTCACTCGATCCTTAGTTCCAATTTTCATGGTTTCAATGTCCACTTTAGTTCTACCTGCTTCCTGCGAAAGCTCCTCTAATACTGTAAAAGCTTCTCTGAAAAGCCAGCCTCCACTAGCAGAGTTTGTAAGAATGACAATTCCATAGCCAGCTTCAGGAGCCATGGCTAGGGCTGCATTAAAATATAAAGTAGTACCTGTGTGACTTAATGTTTTTCCAGAATATGGTCTACGGCTTAAACTCATGCCTAGGGCAAATTCTGATTCCATATCCAGCGCACTATTTTGATGTTGTGGGGTGGCTATTTCATTGAAGGTTTCATTTTTTAATAAATCAGAAGACTTATTTAGATAAGATTTCATGAACCTTGTCATTTCTTCCGCAGAACTAAACATTCCCCCAGCCGGAGTATCTCTCAAAAAGACATCCTTCTGATAATTACCCTCATTATCATATGTCTTACTAGCATCATCTACTAAGTTGTAACCGCTCTCAGTCATTTTAAGCTTATCAAATATGTTCTCCTTTACATACTCAGTATATTCTTGTCCTGTAACGTCTGCAATCATGTGACCTAACAATGTATAGCCTGGATTGGAATAAGCCCTGATTTCATTTGGTTTACCAGCCATGTATTCATTGTTTATATATTGAAGTGTGGTCTTATAATCTTCCGGGGAATTACTGAAAATTCCATGAAAAATATCTGAAGGTAGGCCCGAGTGATGCGTCATAACATTGCGAGGTGTCACTTGCTCAGAATTTTCACCTTTGATATTGAAACCTTTTAAATAGCCATTTAAAGGGTCATCGATATTCAGTTTATTTTGATCTGCCAGTTGCATCACAGCTGTAGAAGTAAAAACCTTAGTAACGGAACCAAGTCCAAAAAGCGTTGTGGGCTGCACTTTTTGTGAACTTTCTTTGTCTGCATAACCAAAAGTGTCTATCCACAACACGGAATCTTTTGAAATGACAGCTATACTAGCTCCTACTATATCCTGTTTCTTCATAGTTTTTAAGACACGCGCTGATAGTGATTGCCTGATCTGATCAGTTTTGTGTTGCGCACCCAACATGTAACAGTTCATGGTTAGAAGTGCAATGATTGATATCTTTTTCATAATTTGAATTTTCATCAATTTTAAAAGACATTTCAGAGTCGTTAAAAAAGAATACATGAGCTCCACTTTTTAACGGATTGAACCTCCTTCTTTCACTTCAAATAACATTCATACATAAAACCTTGTCACTCATCTACAATTTGGCATAGCTCATAAAGATGTAATAGCTTTAATTATCATTCCATTTATATTAGCATTGTGAATCACGTTAGCAAACTAGACTGGATAATTCCCATAGCAGTAGTAATAGTTACTCTACTACTGCTTAATTACCCTCCTTTTGACCTCACATTTGGAGTTTTCAGATCGGGTGACTATTCCCTTTTGCTGCCGTCAATTATCGGTAGCTCTATTAATCTCATTCTGTTTTATAGCATTACTTTTTATGTTGTACCAGTGATATTGAGAAAAAAAGGCGTGCCTCTTTTTTTAGTTTATCTAATCATATTATTGGTAACTCTTTCTTTTATAGAAGCAGCATTCGATGCTATTATCTTCCGCCAACAAGGAGGTAGCCTGACCAATGCCTGGGGAGAAATTATTGGAATAGTTCTTATATTTCATATTTTGATAATCATTCTCGCACCCGCCTTGCGGTTTTCAACGGATTGGTTTTATAATGAGAAGAAACGGACTATGATCAATGAATGGCAGTTAAGAACTGAGCTTGAATTGTTAAAGAGTCAGATTAACCCTCATTTTCTTTTTAATGCCTTGAATAACCTATTTTCAATGTCATTGCAACAGGGTGATGAAAAGACAGCTGAGGGAATAAGTAAGCTATCAGAAATGATGCGCTATGTTTTTGATAAATCAAGTCAAGAAACTGTACCGCTAAACCAAGAGGCCCAATATATACATGATTATATCTATCTTCAGGAACTAGGTTTGGCAAACAAGTCAAAGTCAATTTCAATTACCAAAACGAAAGTCTAGGTCTGAATATAGCGCCAATGCTTTTGATTCCTTTCATAGAAAATGCGTTTAAATATGGAGTTTCTGCCCAGGAAAAAACAACAATAGATATTGCAATTAATACCAATGACCAGACTTTTGAGTTTCAAATATCTAACAAAATAATGGAAGATAATGAAGCCATATCGTCCAACGGAATAGGTCTTAAAAATGTCAGAAAGCGACTTGAGCTATTATACCCAGATAACCATACGCTCGAAATTAGTCAGGAAAATGGCTATTATAAGGTAAGTCTTAAACTCGATATTCTATGAAATGTGTAGCGATTGATGACGAACAAAATGCCCTTGAAGTAATAGACTTATATATTAAAAAAGTCGATACTCTTGAGCTGATAGGAAAGTTTACGGATCCAATTGAGGCCAGTCGTTTTCTATCTGAGAACAAAGTAGATCTTTTGTTCCTTGATATTAACATGAAAGGCCTAAATGGTTTTGAATTATTAGAAACCTTAAACTATAATCCCAAAGTTATCTTCACTACAGCTTACAGTGAATATGCTGTTAAGAGTTATAATGTGGATGCACTAGACTATCTCGTTAAGCCCATACCTTTTGGCCGGTTTTTAAAAGCTGTAAACAAGGCTGAGGAAACAAAAACTGTATCAACAAACACACAAAAAGAAGAGCAGACTGACGAAATCATCTCCATCAAAAGCGGTAGTGTGACACACAGAGTAAAAATGTCAAATATTCTCTATATTCAGGCTGACGGTAATTATATAAAGTATGTAACAGCCAATGCTAAGGTTTTAGAACTGAGCAATATGAAAAATACAATGGCCAAACTCAATGATTCATTTATTCAAACACACCGATCCTTTATTGTTTCAGCAAACAAAGTCACTAAAATAGAGAATCATCAATTACACATCTCCGAACATAAAATCCCTATTGGGATATCCTTCAGGAAAGCAATAAGTGAAAGGCTAAAATAACCTACATTCTACTTGGCACCTTAATGCCTAGCAAGCCCATGCCCTTTTGGATATTCTGTGCAACTACTGTAGATAACGCAATTCTAAATTTCAAGGCTTCTTGATCTTCTTCATTGAAGATTGAAATCTCCTGATAGAATCTGTTATAGTCTTTAGCCAGATCATACACATATTGAGCAATAACATCAGGCGAGTAGTTTTCACCTGCTTCTTTCACTTTTTTAGGGTAATCAGACAGTGTACTTATTATTCCTACTTCACTACCATGAAGCTGAGTTAACTTGTCAAAAGAAGCATAGTCTGGTTTAATACCTAATTGATCTGCCTTTCTTAAGATGGCTGATATTCTAGCATGTGTATATTGAATAAACGGTGCGGTATTTCCCTGAAACTGGATGGATTCTTCAGGATCAAATAGCATCCGTTTTCTTGGATCAACTTTTAACAAGAAGTACTTCAAAGCGCCCAAACCAAGAGTTTTGTAGAGTTCTTTGGCCTGCTCTTTTGTGAAATCATCTACCTTGCCTAGTTCGGTTGTGTGAGCCTTAGCGGTATCAACCATCTCCTGGATCAGATCATCTGCATCTACAACAGTACCTTCTCTAGATTTCATTTTACCTGTAGGCAAGTCAACCATCCCATAAGATAAATGGAGACACTCGTTTGCCCATGAGTAGCCTAGCTTGGCAAGTATTTTAAACAATACATTAAAATGATACTCCTGCTCATTACCAACTGTATATATCTGCTTTGAGATTTTAGGGAAATCTGTGAATCTCAAAATTGCGGTGCCAATATCCTGCGTCATGTAAACTGATGTGCCATCAGCTCTTAAAAGTAATTTTTGATCAAGTCCTTCGTCAGTTAAATCAACCCATACAGAGCCATCTTCTTTCTGAAAAAACACACCCTTCTCTACGCCTTCAAGTGCCTGTTCTTTACCTAAGAGGTAGGTATCTGACTCATAATATAATTTATCAAAATCAACCCCCATGGTTTTATAGGTAACATCAAACCCTTCATACACCCAGCCATTCATGGTTTGCCAGAGTTGATAGACTTCCGGCTCTTTATTCTCCCATTTCAAAAGTAGTTCTTGAGCTTTTTTGTAAATAGGAGCTTCTTTTTCTGCTATTTCTTTAGCCATTCCTTCGGCCTCCAATACAGCAATCTCTTTTTTATACTCCTGATCGAATTTGACATAGTAATCACCAACAAGCTTATCCCCCTTTTTACCAGAAGACTCGGGAGTTTCTCCATCGCCAAAGTCCTGCCAGGCTACCATTGATTTACAAATATGGATTCCTCGATCATTGATGATTTGCACTTTATGTACATGATAGCCATTAGCCTTCAAAATCTCAGCTACCGACCAACCCAAGAAGTTGTTTCTTAAATGTCCAAGGTGCAAGGGCTTATTGGTGTTGGGAGAAGAATATTCTATCATTACTTCTTTTCCATTTGAAGGATGGAACCCAAAGTTTTCAGCATTAAAAATGTCCTTAAAGGTTCCTACCCAAGTGGCATCACTCAAAACAAGATTTAGAAACCCTTTTACTACATTAAAGCCTTCAACAATTTCAGAATTTTCCTCCAAATACTCTCCCAACAGCTTACCTGTTTCTTCGGGATTTTTCTTAGAAAGCCTGGCATAAGGAAAGCATACGAAAGTGTGCGAGCCATCAAATTCTTTTCTTGTTGGCTGAAGCGCAATTTCCTCTGATTTTAATTCTGCTTGAAATAAGGCAGTAAATGCCTTTGAAATGTCCTGTTGAAGGCTCCTTTCTATATTCATTTATTTTTTCAATTTAACTTCGTAGAGGTCATGTCTACGATCCTTTAAGTTTCTTACACTTCCGTGAGTATGCAAATGTTTGAGATCATTAAGATCAACATCGCAAATGATAGTATTTTCTGTATTGGGTGTACCCTCAGCAACAGTAGCATTAGAAGGAAATGCAAAATCAGATGGTGAAAAAACAGCAGACTGTCCAAACTGGATATCCATATTCACCACTTTCGGTAAGTTACCCACACTTCCAGAAATAGCCACATAGCATTCATTTTCTATGGCCCTGGCTTGTGAACATATCCTAACTCTTAAATATCCATTTTGCATGTCAGTGGCAAAAGGAACAAATAAGATTTGTAATCCTTGATCAGCTAAAATTCTGCATAATTCTGGAAATTCAGAATCGTAACATATTAAAATACCTATCTTACCAGCATCGGTATCAAAAACCTGAACTTTATCTCCGCCTGTCATTCCCCAGTCTTGTCTTTCTGCAGGCGTAACATGTATTTTCTTTTG